>JAUWZR010000040.1 GCA_030615235.1 Promethearchaeota archaeon | reverse complement strand
TGGCACGATAAAAGTCAAAGGAAGGGTAGGCGTAGAATCAATGTTATGGGCTAAAAGTTCTAAACCCTCAAACAAGTGGCCAACCTTATACTGTGGAAGCGCCGATTCGTTCTTAGGGATTCACAATCATGGTGGAACTATCGTTGTTGAAGGAGATGTCGACCGATGTGTGGGCGCTGACCAAGCATGGGGAAATATTGTTATTAAAGGAAAGGTTTCAAGGCTCTTACCTTCTTATAAGAAAGTTGGCGAAGTTAAAGAAGTTCAACTCCCTAACGGCGAAATAATTAAAGGTAAATTTACGGAATACAGCGGAGACCATACAATTAAGAAAGAAACCAATGGAAGGCTATATATTGCTGCTTAATTTTTTTTATTAAAGGACTTTATTTCTAACTCTTTCTGTTTCAATTTTGATTTTGTTGTAATTTCTAAAAAAAAACCCTAGAATACAATATTAAAGTGCTGTTTAGATAATCAGATAGCTAAAATTAATATTGATAAATTTCTTAAATTCTTCTAAGTAGAAATTCGTTTATAAAAATTAGTGTTTTACAGATGAAAAAATTAAATATTAAAACCAAAGAAATTCAATTGTTAGTCTTATTTGGTGTACTTACTCTACTGTTCATTTCCGTGAACTTTGCGAATAATTACTCTCCTCAAGGAAACTACATTTTTGATGATAAATTACCAAGATCAGCAGCAATTTCAATTAACATAGTTTCACCCACCACTAACGATAATTTTAGTGCTACAGCGCCAGATTTTGTTGTCGAGATAGATGACCCCGTTAATCCTATAGATACGATGTGGTATAACCTCAATGGAGGTACGAATATTACCTTTATAGTTAATGGGACAATCGACCAGAACAATTGGACGGCTCTCGTAGATGGTCCAGTAACTATAAATTTCTATGCAAATAATAGTATCTCTGAAATTGAAACTGCGTCAGTAACTGTTAATAAAGACATTGTTGCTCCAGTAGTTATCGTTACTACGCCAGCAGGGGGAGAGTATTTTAACGCTACTGCTCCTGATTATGTCGTGGAAATAAGTGATTCTGGGAGTTCTATAGATACGATGTGGTATACGCTCAATGGAGGTGCGAACATTACATTCTTAGCAAACGGAACTATCGATCAGAACAACTGGACAGCTCTTGCAAATGGTCCAGTAACGATTATTTTTTACGCAAACGATTCTGCGGGAAATAGTGATTCAGATACGGTGGTCGTGAATAAAGATGCGGGCAACCCATCTGTTTCCATTACTTCCCCGACAGGGGGAGAATATTTTGACGCAACTGCACCAGATTTTGTCGTGGAAATAAGCGATTCCGAGAGTCCTATAGATACGATGTGGTATACGCTCAATGGAGGTGCGAACATTATATTCCTGGCAAACGGAACCATCGATCAGAACAACTGGACGGCTCTTGTAAACGGTCCAGTAACGATTATATTTTACGCAAACGATTCCGCTGGTAATGCGAATTCTGCTCAAGTCGTTGTGAATAAAGACACGGGCAACCCAACAGTTTCCATTACTTCCCCGACAGGAGGAGAATATTTTGGCGCAACTGCACCAGATTTTGTCGTGGAAATAAGCGATTCCGAGAGTCCTATAGATACGATGTGGTATACGCTTAATGGAGGTGCGAACATTATATTCCTGGCAAACGGAACCATCGATCAGAACAACTGGACGGCTCTTGTAAACGGTCCAGTAACGATTATATTTTATGCGAACGACTCTGCTGGAAATGTTGATTTTGATACGGTGAACGTGAATAAAGATGCAACCGATCCAACCGTGACTATTACTTCCCCGACAGGAGGAGAATATTTTGACGCGAATGCTCCAGGCTATATCGTGGAAATAAGCGACTCTGATAGTCCTATACATACTATGTGGTATACGCTTAATGGAGGTGCGAACATTATATTCCTGGCAAACGGAACCATCGATCAGAACAACTGGACGGCTCTTTTTGATGGTCCTGTAACGATTATTTTCTACGCAAATGACTCAGCAGGTAATATTGGTTCTGATATAAGGCTAATCAATAAAGATACGGCTGTTCCAACTTTTAATATCATTTCTCCACTCCCTGGTCAAACATTTGGGGTAGCGGCACCAAATTTTATCATAGAAATTGACGATGATACCCTTCATATAATGTGGTATAACCTCAATGGAGGTGTGAATATTACATTTGTGAATAATGGAACTATCGATCAGAATAATTGGACGGCGCTTGCTAATGGTCTAGTGACCTTAACATTTTTTGCTAACGATACTTTTGGTCACTTTAATTCTACTTCAGTCAATTTTAATAAAAATGCTGACGCACCAGTAATAAACATAGTTTCACCAACTTCAGACTCTTATTTTGGAATAATGGCTCCAGACTTTATTGTTGAGATAATCGATGACGATCTTGATACAATGTGGTATTCACTCAATGGAGGTGTGAATATTACATTTTTAAGTAATGGAACTATCGATCAGAACAACTGGACAGCTCTCTCTGATGGCCCTGTAACGATAAGGTTCTATGCAAACGACACGGTAGGTAATTTTGCTTCTAGTATAAGGTTAATCAATAAAGATACAGTCGCTCCAACTGTTAATCTTGTTTCTCCAACATTACTTCAATTACTTGGGGTAAATTCACCAAGTTTTATTGTCGAAATCGATGACCCCATTCTAGATACGATGTGGTATACCCTTGATAACGGATTGAATAACTATACATTCTTAGTTAACGGAACCTTTAATCAACTAGCTTGGGATTCTGTTCTCAATGGAACAGTGACAATCTACTTCTATGCAAATGATTTAGTTGGTAACGAAGCATTTGATTCAATTCTAGTAAGAGTAGATAAAATTATTCCAACAATTAAGGTAAATCTTCCAGTAGACGATGACACAATAGGAACTCCACCTTATATTAACATCACAGTAAACGATGTGAATGTACATTCGATTTGGTACAGAGTGGGTATAACGGTTATAATATTACCTTTATCAGCTAACAATACCGATCAGCTATTAAACCTATTGATCTGGAATGCTTTACCAGAAGGTTCGTTTACAATAGAGTTCTTTGCTAACGATACCGCAGGAAATCTAAATAGTCTCTACTCGGTAAATCTTATTAAAGATATTTCTGCACCTATAGTCGATATTGTGCATCCTTTACCTAATGCGACAAGTACTTCCGCTCCACAAATTACTTTAATTATTAATGATGCAACACTCGACACTACTTGGTATTCTATTGTAGGAACTACTTACACATTCGAATTTACAGCCACCATTGGAACTAATTATATAACTATTGACCAAGCCGCGTGGGATTCTCTTTCAGAAGGAGTAGTTACGATTATATTCTATGCTAACGATAGCCTTGGAAGGATATCATCGGATAGTATTACGTTAAATAGAGTCGTACCGGAAGTATTCGACTTAATAGCATTCTTAACAAATCCTTTAGTGCTCACTATTATTGGCGTTGCTGCTATAGCAATTGTGGCGATTGTGATTATAGTTAAAAGACGGAAATTTCATAGAACGAGCGATAAGGAAGTAAGAAGAATCGGAAGTCTATGGGATTAAATCGTTTACAAACTTTTTTTATTTTCAGTTTTGTTTTATATTTTTATATCAATTTGTATTTATTAGTGGATTTATAAAGAATAAAAGTTGATTTTATTGATTATGTAATCAATATTTATTTAAGCAGTCTTGATTATCTACCTACAATAAGAAAAGGTTAGTATCGTGTTTCAAAGAAAAGTTAATATTACCAGAGTTCACAAGGAAGAAAAAAAAGAAGAATTGGACACCGTCCTAATAGAAAGTCCAATTGATATTTTTGTCAATTCAGAACCTTTGGTAAATATTATATGTCTAAATAAGGATTTGAAGGAATTAACGGTAGGTTTCTTATTTTCTATCGGAATTATAAATGAAATAGACGATATTAATATAATAAAAATTGATAATTTAAAAGGTCGGGTTTATGTCGAGTTGGTAGACTCTATAGATTTTAACTCTAAAATTTTGGAAATGAATCCAGTTAGTAGGGTCATTGATACTACTTGTGGAATTCCTTCTCCTTGGCGTAATTTGATTAAAGATAAATTAGAGGAAGTAAAAAATTCCGATCATTCGAAAGAAAGCATTATTCTCGACTCTGATATTATATTTTCTGCGATGATCAAAATGCAAAAAGAAACTCCACTATTTAAAGAAACGGGTGGGTGTCATGGTGCTGCAATATTCGGCCTAGAAGGAAACCTTGTCGCTGTGAGCGAAGATATTGGAAGACATAACGCTATAGATAAAGTTATTGGAGCGTTACTATTAAAAAAGGAGCCATTCAATAATAAAATTTTAACCTCGACTGGTCGCTTGACAGGTGATTCAGTTTTGAAAGCGGTGAGGGCACAGATCCCTATAGTGGCATCTCTTTCAGCCGCCATTGAATCCGGTATTAGACTAGCTTTTTCTTATGGAATTACATTAATTGGTTTTGCTCGAGGTAAAAGAATGAACATTTATACAAACCCAAACAGAATAAAAATCTAATTGAGTAAGTATAAGTTGATACAAGCATCTTATTAATTTGAATCCTTTTTTCAAAACAAATTTGGTATAACTATTACTCATATATTAATATTCGATTAAAGTTAGCTAACCTATAATCTAATCGTTATTTAAAATATTAAGATGATATTATTATATTTTCATTTATTATTATATCTAAATTACATGCATTAAAAAAGTGAGATTAATGAAAAATAAATTGTGGATTTTCTTATGTATTTTAGGCGGGGTCTTGATGATTATTGCTTCAGCCACAGGAAGCGCAGTTTTTTATCAATATCTTTATGCTCTTGCTGAACCTTACGTAGGTGCAGAATTTCTACCTTTTGTGCGAGCTATCTTGACGATATTAGAATACATTGCACTTTACGGGGGAATTTCCGTTTTGGTAGGAACATTCTTGATACTCATTCACCTAACGAGGGTAGGTAAAATTATCATAATGATTGCTACGAGTTTTGGAATGTTCGGATTAATTATATACGCAATAACATGGGCAGTGGCCGCTTTTGGTATACCTCTAGATCCACCGGTACAATTAATTTTGACTCAAATCCGCGCCTTGTTTACTTTCAATTCGGGAATGGCATTTACAGGGACTGTACTCGCAGTTATTGGACGTTATGGAGTGAAGAGATCCGAGAAAATGGAACAAGAAGGTTCTACAAGCGAAGAAAAAAGCAAAAATACAAAAAACGGTGCTAAATTTTGCCCAAATTGTGGTGCGACACTTCCTCTTAAAGCAAACTTTTGTAATAAGTGTGGGAAAAATTTTTGATAAAATAATCCTTTCTTTTCTTTTTTATTGAAGTAACGATAAATCAAACTAGTATTAGTAGTTAAATTAAGGGAACTCCTTTAAGATAATTAATATAACCAATTACTAAGCTTTATATCTCAATTCTTATATATTTATATTTAGGATTGTTTTAAACTATTTAATTTGGCTTTTTTCTTTTAAGAAAATGGAAATTGAAATTTTAGGTGGAGTTAATGAGATTGGTGGCAACAAAATTTTCATAAGCGTAGGAGATAAGAAATTCCTGTTTGATTTTGGTTTATCATTTGGCGAAAATCAAAGGTACTATTCTGAATTTCTTAACCCTCGCAAATTGAATGGAATTATTGATTATTTGTACTTAAGTCTTATACCCTCCATTAATAAATTATACCGGAACGATTTAATTACTCCATTTTCTGATATTTTGAATTCAGAACCACACAAAATTATTACTACTAATGAAAATATTGTTGATGCTTTTTTTCTTACGCACGCACATATGGACCACTATAAATTTGTGGGATTTCTTAAGCAAAATACACCGATTTATTTAAATTGGATGTCAAAAACTATTATAGAGCATCTCACTGATACTTCAGCTGACACTCTATTACGAGAAGTTTTAAATTTTTATGAAACTTTTAAAATCGTACCAAAAAAAAGACAAAGTAATGGTAGTGAAATTGAATATAAGAGAGCAACCAAAGCTGATTACAACCAATCAGAAATTAAAAGACCAATAAAAATAGTTAAAGATGGCAAGTCAATACATTTTAACTCTCCTAAGGGCGAGATTAAAATCACTCAATACCAAACAGATCACTCTATTCCTGGTGCAGGCTCATACATAGTTGAATACGACGGGAGAAGCGTTATTTATACGGGAGATTTTAAAAGACATGGATTCCATTCCGAATGGGTGAATAATTTCATTTCACATGCTCGAAATTCCAATCCAATAGCAATAATTACGGAAGGTACAAGAGTTCCCAGTATAGAATCTTATAGGAAAGGAACTTATCACGATGATGAACAATCTGAAAATTATGTAAAAAGTCAGTCAAAAAGTACCATAAAAGACCATCCGGGATTAATCCTGGTGAGGTTTCCCGCCAGAAATCTTGATAGAATATTATTATATTACTCACTCGCTAAGAAATTCGATAGAAGGTTCGCAATCAGTCCTAAGATATTCCATTTTATTGATAGTTTCAGAATGAGCCTTGATGATATGGAGGAGAATACTATAAAACAATATTATAAAGACTACGAGCTTCCCAATTATAGCGATAAAAACTTAGTAGTATATTTACCCAGAAAAAGTTGGGGTAAATTCGAATCCGCAGATTATAAAGGATATCAGAATGACATTTTTAACATCGACAATTATGTATCTTATAAGGACATCAAAAAAGAACCTGATAAATACTTACTTTATCTCGATGATTTTATGCTAAGTGAGTTGATTGATTTAAATCAAAAACCGGGAACGACACTCTTTTTAAATTCAACTACAGATCCTTTTAGTGATGAGATGAAAATTAAAGAAGAAAAATTAGACGCGTGGCTTGAGAGATTTAACATTACGAAAAGTGAGACAATTCATTCGTCTGGTCATTGTAGCGTTGATGATTTAATAGATTTTCTTCAAAGAATTGATGCCGAAAATATAATACCCGTACATACGGAACATCCCGAAACATTTCGAGAGTTTGGTTTAACTGGAAATGTTATTTTGCCTAAAGTGGGTGATAAATATAGATTTTAATAGCGATAGGTTTTGAGTGTCGTATCTAATTATCCATGTTGAACCAAGGCACATCTTATTTTAAAACAAATTTGATATGACAAAGTAAATATACTTTGATTCAACAATATTTTTATTAAATTTAGCACTTGAATAATTATAACTATTCCAAAACTAAATTGAGGATTTATTATGGCAAAAGTTGATGAATATAAAATGTTCGCTGGCTGCACAATTGGAAATCGGATTCCATTCATTGAAGCTAGCTCACGAAAAGTATTTGATAAACTGGGAATTAAAACTTCCGATGCTGCTTTTGCGTGTTGCCCTGATCCCGTAGGATTTCATGCTGTTGATCATACGAGTTGGTTAGCAATGGGAGCACGGAACCTTACGCTTGCCGAGGCCGAAGGAAAAGATATTATTTCTCTCTGTAATGGTTGCTTTCAAACATTAAAGTTGGTAAATTCTGAATTGATTCATAGCGATCACGAGAGGGAAAAGATAAATGAAATATTGGCCAAAATTGGAAAAGAATTTAAGG
The DNA here is from genome assembly GCA_030615235.1 of Promethearchaeota archaeon. GTDB lineage: Archaea > Asgardarchaeota > Lokiarchaeia > Sigyniarchaeales > SOKP01 > SOKP01. The sequence goes on along the minus strand of JAUWZR010000040.1, from coordinate 6,158 downwards.
GTAGTATTAATGTAAAGCATTTTGTTGAAGTTTTGCACGATTATGGTCCTGACAAGATAAAAGAATTCGTCACCCATGACTTTACCGGATTAAAAATAGCGTGCCACACAGGTTGTCACTATAACAGACCATCCGAAATAGTTCAAACTGATGACCCAATGGAGCCTAAGAAGTTACGAGAGTTAGTCGCTGCGACTGGAGCAATACCAGTAGAATACAACGAAGAGTTTATATGTTGCGGAACGGGAGTTGGAAATACTGAACCAGAAATATCAATGCAAATGTTAGCTAATAAACTATCCAGTGCTATTAAAGCCGGAGCAGATGCTTTTGTTGCTATATGTCCTGCGTGTTTTCAACAATTAGACACAAATCAAAAGAAAGCGGGAACTCAATCAAACAACACATTTAATATTCCAATACTCTATTTAACCGAACTGTACGCTTTAGCTTTCGGATTTAACCCTGATGATCTTGGTCTGAAATTCCATCGGGCTCGATTAGCCGGTTTTCTTGAAAAGTTTGGGCTTAAAGAAGCAAAATAAGCCTTTTTTTTAGATTTTGTTTTTTATTTTTCAAAACTTAATTGGGATTATTTGATGGAAGTTATTATTAATCATAAAATAATAAAAAGTAAAAAAAAATGATTAAAGTAATCTCATAAATCTTTGAATTTGAGATTGAATTAAGAGAAGTTGAATATTACGAGCCCCTCCGATAACTTCTTCAATCTTACTTACATCAGCTAGCTCATCTACGGGAGTATTATCGGTAACACTGATACCACCCATAAGTTGCTGAACTTCGTAACAAATTTCGTGTGTTAACTTTGCAGTGTAATATTTCGCTTGAGACGAGATACCCGCAGCCCACTTTTCAGCCTCTTTTGAAGGTTTATCGGTAAATAGTATCTTGTCATCGTAAATTGTCGCTGCTTGGAGTGCTAAACTTGTAGCTGCCATAGATTTAGTAAGTAAATCTGCTAATCCATAACCGACGCCTTGATATCTAATTACTGGCTTGCCAAATTGTTTTCTAAGATTAGTATAAAGAATTCCGTATATTAAACCTGACCAACAAATTCCAATACCCGAACCCATTATTCCTAAACGTTCAGGAACCAACCCTTCAAACAATCTAACGTAACCTAATCCATCATCAGCTAAGATATAATCGTTTGGGATCTTCACATTTTCAAAGTAGGTGTGTGCAATGTGTACTCGTGGAACTGAATTGATTTTCAATCTTTCAGTTCTCACGCCAAAATCACGTTTTATCATTGCTTGCACCATTGTATCGCGCGGATTATCTGTATCATATACCCCATAAGTACAAAAATAATCTGCTTTTGGAGCGTTTGTAGTATATACTTTCTCACCGTTATAAATCACAGAATCTCCTTCTTTAGTTGCAACAGTTGTCATATTGACGGCATCAGAACCTCGTTCAGGTTCAGTTATTCCTATACACCCTATTTTCTGTCCAGACATTAATTCGTCTTGAACTTTTTGAATAGTTTCACCTGTTCCTCCGTGTTCGTAATAGTGAAATGTCGGATTACCACATAAAATTCCACTAGCTAATCTTGCTAATTCTAATTGAGGGTCTAATAATGATAAATGCGTTCCCAGCAATATTTCTTTTTTCATCCCATAAGTAGTGAAATCTTTCCATTTATTGATTCGCTGCATATAGCCACGCTTTCCAAGTTCTGGAAATAACACATAAACATCTTTAGATTTATCAATTTTAGGGTGAAGTTCTAAGCAAAATTCCTGGAGTTCATTACAATATTCTTTTTCCTCGTCATTGAGCATCGGAAATACATTGTTGTTAAAAATCTTAAAAACATTTTCTAAAGTAATTTTTTCCAGAATATCGTCACTAATTATTTTTTCTTGCATTATAATCTCATTAAGATTTTCGTTAATTGAATGTAATAATTAGAATATTCGATTGTAATTAAATTTTAAAAGGAAATTAATTTCAACAAAGTTTCTAAAGATGATATCATTTACAAACCTTAAATGGGACTTGAAAAAGGATATCAGAGGAATATTAATCAAAAGTTTTCAATTCATATTGCTGAAAATAATAAGAAAGAAGAATTACAACAAATTTTAGAATTAAATGTTAACGTACATGGTGAATCTGTAAGAGATTATATTAATCATATATTTTTAAACCATCTAAGGAAAGAAGACGTACTATTTCTATATATAAAGGATTCAAATTCAAATAAAATTGTATCAAGCATTAGTTTAATGCCTTTAGAATGGAGATTTGGGAGTATTAACATTCCAGTGTGCGAAATGGGATTTGTTGGGACAATAGAAAAATATCGTGGGAAAGAATTAATTGTTGAGTTAAATAAACTTTATGAACTTATCATGGCAGAAAAAGGATATATTATTTCTGTCATAAGAGGTATCCCTTATTATTATCGAAAATTAGGCTATGAATTTGCTATACCTCTTGATCATAGAATGTTTTTATCACTATCAAAGATTCCTCAAGACGATTTGGAATTTTTAAAGATTAGGAAAGCAAACATAGATGATATTGATCTAATTACTAACAAATACAAACAATATTACGAGGATTTCTTTATCTCAAATATTTTTGATAAGGATTGCTACATCTCTAAATTTTTTAATGACAATTACAATGAATTTAAAGCTTCAACATATATAATTGAGACGGGTGGAAAATCGATAGTATATTTCACGTTCGGAAAGTCTTATGATAATAAAGGATATGATATTAAAACTTCACATATGAATCGCGAATGTGGGATAAAAATACTTCAATTTACTAAAGAAATCACCAGTATTGAAAATCCAGATCAAGTTGACTTGGCTGTTAGGGAGGATACAGACTTAGCGGAACTTATTGACGAACTTGGAGGAACAACGTATGACACTTATGGTTGGCAAATAAAGGTTCCAAATTTAAAATTATATTTAGAAACAATAAAACCAATATTAGAAAATAGAATTCATAACTCAAATTTTCAGGGTGTAACTCAAGACTTAAGAATAAGTAATTACAAAACAACATTTATCTTATCTTTTAATAATGGGCAAATTTCTTCTATTAAAATGGAAAAAGGATATCCGAAAGAAGAATCGTGTGATCTTCAAATACCTGGATCATTCTTGTTCAAGTTAATCTTAGGGGACAGGAGTTTTGAAGAGATAAATTATATTATAAAAGATGCCAAGATAAAACATGAATCAAGGGAAATTATTAATGTTTTGTTTCCTAAAGAAAATTCATATCCTGATACTTATTATTAAATAAAAAAATGGAAAAAAAGCAACCAAAAATAATTGGAACTGTTTTTTTTATTTTAGTTTATCCTTCATTTCTATATAGAAATCGAGGGAATTAGGATTACGTAGAGCCCCACGATTAGCTACGGACTTACCATGGATAATTTTTGTTACGGCAATTTCGACTTTCTTATTGCTGAAGGTGTAAGGAATGCCGTCTGGAGGTGTTTGAACAATTAATTTTGGAACATGCCTAGGAGAGGTTTTTTCTCGTAAAGTTTGCTTAATCTTGGCTTTTTAATCGTCCGTTAATTCATAAGTTCTTATATAAATTTCCAGCATAAAGGAAAAATCCTTACTGTGCAGATATTTTTAAAGATCATAAAATATTAAATAATAAATATCATCAAATATAAATAGTTAAAGATATCACCAAATATGGATAATACCACTCTGCCTTTTCTAACAGAATTAAAATCTGAGTTAGAAAAAAAGAAAAAAAAAAAAAAAGAAAATTTTATTTTATTTTAGTTCTTCTTTCATCTTCTCGTAGAAATCTAATGATTCCGGGTTTCTTAGCGCGCCACGGTTAGCAATGGCCATTCCATGGATAATTTTTGTGACTGCAATTTCGACTTTTTTATTGCTAAAGGTATAGGGAATAGCATCTGGGGGTGTTTTAAAGATTAACTTAGGAATGTGTCTTGGAGAGGTCTTTTCACGTAAAGTCTTCCTTATTTTGGTTTTTAGATCATCAGTTAGCTCATATCCTTCATTCAATAACACAAACATTATAATGCGAATATCTCCTTCATATTTTTGACCGATTACTAGTGAATCGGCAATCTCAGGAAGTTGTTCAACAACATTGTAGATTTCTGCTGTTCCAATTCTCACACCAGAGGGCTTTAGTACTGCGTCAGAACGACCCCAAAAGGTTATACCTCCAGTATCACTATGAATCACAATGTAATCTCCATGCCTCCATACATTTTTACCAATATCCTTATAATGATCAAAATACGCAGCTTTATATTTAGTCATATTATCGTCATCACCCCAGAAATGTGTTGGCATAGAGGGCGAAGGTGCTTCGCATATAAGCTCAGCCTGTTCGTCTTCAATTGATTCTGCTTTACCAGAATATGATTCTACTTTCATTGCCAAAGCTCGACCTTGCAGTTCTCCAGAATATACTGGAAGAATTGGAATAGCTCCAGCAAAACAACCATTTATATCAGTACCACCACTTATCGAATTGAAGAACAGATCTTGCTTAATTTCTCTATATACATATTCAAATCCTTCAGGAGATAATGTAGATGCAGTTTGCGAAATTTCTCTTAGACTGCTTAAATCATATTTCTCAGCAGGTTTCACATTTAGACCCATTAAATAATGGATATAGGCCGCACTGGTACCAAATATGCTAATTTTATGCTTTTCCATCAATTCAAAAAACCTTAGTGGTTCTGGGTATAGCGGATTTCCATCATACAGGAATATTGTTGCGCCCGTAGCTAAGGAACTAATAAGCCAGTTCCACATTTTGGCTGGTATAAGGAAAACTTATACCATCATCCATGAGGGCGCAGTAATATAATTGATAACGTCACTCCGCTTAACATCAGTTGAGAGGATAAGCTCCTTTAAATGATTGATTAGTACACCTCCAGCACTCTGAACAAGGCACTTAGGCGCTCCCGTTGTTCCAGAGGAGAACATAACATATAGGGGATGGTCAAACGGTAATTGTTCAAATTTTAAAGCTGGTTCCTCATCTTTGGATATAAAGTCATCCCAATGGACAGCGTTAGAAATGGTACTGATATCTGGTTTATTTTGAGAAATATAAGAAACAACGACAACTTTTTCGATTGAAGGAATAGCGTCAATTACAGCCTTAGCGTTGTTGATGATGTTAAACTCTTTACCTCTATAAAAGTAGCCATCTACAGTAAACATGACCTTTGGCTCGATTTGTCCAAATCTATCGATAACGGCGCTAGGTTGTAATTCAGCACCGCATGACGCCCAAGTTGCTCCAATCGCTGTTGCCGCTAACATGGCAATAGGTGTTTCAATTAAGTTTGGTATGTAAGAAACAACTCGATCTCCCACTTTAATACCAAGTTCTTTGAGAGATTTTGCTAACCGAGCAACGGTTTTGTTTAACTCTGCGTATGTCATTTGTTTGGTTACTTTAGTTTCGCCTTGAAATATAAAAGCTAATTGATTGTCTTTATATTTTAATAAATTTTCTGCGAAGTTTAAACGAGCGCCAGGAAACCATTTGGTGCCGGGAAAAACGCTTAAATCCTCTACTACTTTATCATATGGTTTAGATGCGATTATATCAGAAAACTTCCACATAGCATCCCAAAAATCTTCTATTTTATCTACAGAAAATTTATGTAGGTCTTTTCCCCCTTTTATATTCTGTCCGTATTCTCTATTAACAAACTCTATAAACCGTGTTATATTAGCATTTTTTATCCAATCCTCAGAGGGTTCCCATAACTTTTTTCGATCATCTTTCATAATTTTTACGCTTTAACCTTTGATTTGTATGTGTTTTTATTCATATACTTTATTACTCAATTTTTATTAAATGTTTTCTTATCGATTAAAATAGATTCGCTTTACAATTTAAAATAAAAATGAAAAAAAGGATTTTTAAATAATTCCAGAAATTTCCTATAGTTCTCCACCTGATATTAAACATGCAATTAAATAGTCTATCTTTAATTCCATAAGTTTCTTTTTCCACCCTATGGTAATCTTTTGAGGACCAGTACTGGTTGTTTCGAGATATTTTTCTGCGATATATTTAAATGAGGGATTTTCGTTGTAATGATTAAGGATTGAATTTCTTGTTTAACG
>JAUWZR010000283.1 GCA_030615235.1 Promethearchaeota archaeon | reverse complement strand
GTAATTAATATTAGAATAAAAATTAACCAAGAACTATTTGTCTCTTATAAATGAAGAATATTAATGCAATTTTAGGATTGTTTTTCGCAAATGAAGATGAAATGGTTTATGATAAAATCAAAATTTCTGAGGATCTAACTGAAGAAAGAGAGAATAATTTGAAAATGCTCTCTTTTAAATATTTAGGTCCTGTATTTTTAACTGAAATGTGTAATAAAGGAAATCCATGGAATATTGATTTCGTTGAATCTTCTTTAATTTTACAGGATCAGGGCTTATTTAATGAAAAAAGTTTCCAATCTTTTTTTAATATAAATTCATCGAATGAAACTATAGACGGGATAGTCAATCTCTCAGCATTAATAGCATCTCCTTACACAGAAGATATTAAAGAGATTTCTGACGAATTATGTGAATATATCCTCCCTGCTTTAATTCAAGGAAAGATTGTAGAGGAGAATTTTTTAGGAAGCAGATTTAAGTATTCTAAATTTATACAGAGAGAATTAATCCGAGGTTTAAATTTAATTGACTATTCTCTTGGATCATCAAGAAAAGTGTATTGGGAAGAACAACATAATTATTATTGTGTAGGATTAATTGAAAGGATAGTATCTGAATCCTATAAAGTATCAAACTTGTTTACCTTTGATAAGGATAACTTGTTAAGAAAAAAGTGTTTAGAATTTATCCCTTCTTATTATGTTATGGCGATTTTACCTGATTACTATGAGAAGTTAATAGATGAGACTTTAAAGTTATTCGATGTCACCACCATATATCCTAATATTAGATTAATTAAATTACATTCTTATGAGAAAAAAGTGATTTATTTAGAAGAATATGTCGTTGATAAAAATATAAAAAAGAGCTATGGTGTTATTTTAATTGAAGATACTGAAGGATTTAGCGATTTGAATAGAATACCTTTCTATAAAAAAAATTTACGATTAATATTGGATAAAACCAAAGATGTTCATGATATTATGTCTAAAATAAACCCTAATTTAAGCTTTAAAAGATGGGATACTCTTTCTAATGAGAGTCTCAACGATTTGGAAGCAAGCCTTGATAATTAAATTAATCAAGGAATAATGAGAAGAATAAAAAAATGGAAGAATTTGAAAATAAGTATAAAATTGACAAAGAAAGACTTATTTCTTATTACAACAGGATTAAAAGGCAGTCTAATCAAGATCAAGACCAATTAAGCATGGTAGCAAAATTTCTTTTCAATCAATCTATAGGGTTGCCTTATGATGATATCTATGGAATTCTTCTGTATTTTAAAGATAAAATTATAATCGAGAAAAGTTTGTTAGATTTCGCTATAGAATGGATAAGGGCTCAAAAAATCCGATTAGAATACAAAAAATATCTTATCAGAGCACAATATCCACAAAACGACTTAGCACTTGCAATTGACGATTGTATTTTTCGATTTTTCCTCGATATTAATAACTATTTGAGAATGTTAATAAAAGAAAATATTCAAGAATATAACTTTAGCGCATTATATGAAATATTTTTTAGTCCTTACGATATTAAAAACCTAAATATAGATGATATTTTGCTTAGACACATGCATAATGTTCCTACACACTTCCAAGGAAGTAACAAAATTAATGTAAATACTGTAATACTGCGTTCTGCTCTATCAAATCTAATTGTAAAAGATTATGAGAATGTCTTATTTTCAAGAAAAGAAGAAGAAGCAATGAAAAATAAGCAATTAAGTGAAAAAGTTAAATCTAAAAAAAAAATAATTTACGAATTTAAAGGCTCTCTTTTAGAAAGAATGATCAAAACTTATTGTATTAGTAAAAAACAGATTTTCCCGAGTGAAATTGAAAAAGCAGTTAGTCAATTCTTATCGTCTTATCTTCGATTCGGCTCATTTTATAAATTCGCAGAATTTAAAGATAATATGATTAAATGTTTTGCAGAAGATATAATTATTGGACTAACTGATAATATAAAAAACCAGGTACAAAAAGATCATCTAGAATCACTAATTTCCATCGCTTTAACGGAATTTAATAAAATAAATTACGATTTAAAATTTGATGGATTAGCTTTGAAAAATGATCTCACACCTATTTTAAAAGATATAGTCATCAGTCTAATCAATACTAACTTTAATTTTTAAAAATAAGATTCCTAAATAAAAACACTTGAGATTAATTAGAAATTTTTACATAAGAGTTCGGAGTCAAGATTAAGTATTGGTCTCCAAGACGGGCCATAGAGCCACTATTTTCTCTTAAAAACGATTTTAATTCTTCAATCCCTCTTTTAAGTTGAGTAATGTCGATATTTTGAAGAATATCTTTTGCGTTTAATATGAGAATTCTTCTATTTAATAATTGTTTCTTAATCTCTTCAACTTGTTTTATTGACGAAAAGTCAAATTTCTTAATAGTAAAACTTTCTTTTAACGATGAAAACTCTCGGGAAAATCCCATCGTTTCCTCCGGCGAACTTAAAAGATCCGCTTCTACTTTTTTCCAATACCGACCCAATTTTTTAACCACGACCAATTTTTTTTAAACAATTTTTGTGCTAGAAGTATAATACGAACAAGCTCACTTTAAACATTATAATATT
>JAUWZR010000056.1 GCA_030615235.1 Promethearchaeota archaeon | reverse complement strand
ATCTGAAAGAATTACCTTCTTTTCAGGAAATTCCGGATCAGCTTCGGCATTGAGTATAATATAGCGAACATTTTTACCCGGAGTTACCACCACTCCCGATCTTTCAAGTTGTCTCGCCGCAACAGCTTGGTACGAGTTAACTTTATATTTTGATGGCGTTCTAGATAATCTTTGGCGAATTGTCAGCTCGTCCCGCAAAACTTTACCTGTCTCTATCTTGTCTATGTAGTGGTAGAGCACGCTCTTGGCTTTTGGGATTCTTTGTTTAAACTCTTCAACGGTCTTTGCACCTTGAAATACATCTATAAAGGCATATTGAGCGTCTTTAACGATTTTCGGTATATCTCTACGCCGAACTTCAATTCCTCGTACCTTTGTTTTTCCATCGCTCTTGATGCCCCAATAATGACTTAGGGCCGGTATATCTGGTTCTGCACGAGAGGGAAGGAAGACAATTACATTATAGCGTCCATCCCAACTCATTGGAATACCTACGCTTTTAGTTATTTCATCAGCAATGTTCTTCGTTATTTCTTCGAACTCTTCAGCAGGCCGATTTTTTGTGTCTTTTAGCCAAATCGAATCGACGATTCCATGAATAATTTTGCAGCCATGTTCTTTAGCAATCTCAGCAGATCGCATGAGAAATTCCCGAGCAAATGCACAAACTGTCTGATGCGCTTCTATTTTTCCAAAACGAGCATTCTTAAACCCTAAATATCCAAAACTTACTACCAGCACCCATTTAAGAGCAATATCGGTAAAATTATAACGAACACTTCCAGTTTTGCGGACATATTCTTTGTATTTTAATCTTTTTTTGAGCGGTAAACTAATAGATTTTGATATAATACCTTCCCTTTTTGAACAAATATGAAAGTCTAATCCTGGCACTTTTGTACCTGTGCCATCGTCTTTACAGCACTTACAATTAATAGTCTCCGAAGAAACATTGAAATTCGCCATTAAAGAAGGATACATCGAGGAAAAGTCTAGTTCTACAACTTGGTCAAATACTCCAATAATTGGTTCGAAGATATGACCACCACGATCGCTTTTTATTAAATTGATTCCAGTGTTGAAACCTTCAGGATTTTTTTTGAATGGAGGAATAAGATGGCCAAGCTTGTAAGCATAATAAAATTGTATTGATTGTAGCGCTCCCCCGATGGTCACGCGACTTAATCTTTGGAGCGTAATTCTCGATATACGAGCAACTTCAATAACCCCGGGAATATTGCCTTCAGAAAAGTGAAGGCTGGCGTAAGCGGTTGTGTCTAAGTGAAATCTACCAGTTAGATACACTTGAGTTCTTGAACGCCGTCTAATGATACCATAGGACATGTAGTGGTCTGAACCCCCCGAAAGATCGAAGATACACTTTGCCAATGGTTTTTTATCTCGGGATAAGTAGAGGTCCCTTGTCATTCGATTCTCTGAAGCCCGGGCAACCAAGTAAGGGAAGAGGAATTCGTCCCCATTTTGCGTAAGGATAATATCGGGATTAAGGCGTTCTATTACTTTACTGATGGTCCTTAAAATTTCAGCTTCACTTCTCTTGTCAATTACTATTTTCCGTTTTTTGTACCCATCTGCTCGAGGAACATTGTCTTCGTCATTCTGAACTATACTGATTTCAGCATAAGAAATAGGATCATTAAAATATGGCTTAATTCCTTGGTAATTAATTTTTACATCTAACCAAACAGCTCTTAGTGGGGGCAAATCGTAGAAAAGTTCTTCATTATCGTCCCGTAAATCTATAGAAACAAGACGCAAAAATCTAGCATTCTTCCCGCTGCTATTTTCTACCTTAATCTTGAAGCAGCAAAAAGACATAGGGAAAAGGTCGTTGACATAGAAGTACATCTGAGTAATTGGGAGATCTGTATTATACAGTGTAAATAATCCTATTTTATTGATTTCTTTAATAGTTTTCTTGAACACTGCCGGTTTTTCAACACTAACGCCAAGAACTTTCGATTTTTCATGGTCCTCTAGTTTCACGTATTTTTCACAGATACGGACTTTCTTTACATTCTGATTTTGAGTAAGAATAAATTGCATTCTCTTTAGGTCATTACCAACACCATCTTTAGGAACAGCGAAAAATTCGGGATTGAACTGATGGTATATTCTTATTACTTTCTGTTCTTTTGCGGTTTTTACCCAGAGGATAACTCCTTCGCTATACGTGGATACATCCAGAAGCCACCCATTAAAAGTTGTTTGCGAATCCAACTTTACTCTTTTCCCTTTATTAATTCCTTTAATTCTTCGATCTTCTTCTCCAATTGCCCAATTTTCCTTTCTTGTTCAATTGCAAACGACATGAAAAGAATCTCTGAGAGCATTGGACGAGCACTTAAGCTACCGGCGTCAGCGTGAATTCGAGCGAAATTCATCAATTTATTAAAGATTTGTTGATCTTCTGGTCTAAGAGCTCTTTTATAGTCTTTCCAGCTTTCAATCTCGTGTTCAAGTGCAGGACGAAAGCTTGGTACTGTTCTACCACACATTTTACATCTTTTCTTTTTAGTTTTACGAGCAACCCAGAAGGATAGTGTTCTGAAACATTAAAAAAAGGATACATCGAAAATTTTCTGATTTTCATTCTAAAAAAATAATATATAGATCTTTAGCATTCTAAGATTTATAGCAAATTTAATTATTTGATGAAAAATGAAATACAAGATAATTGATTCCCTTTGTTATGTGCCAACTGAAGAAGTTTTCATCGATCTTTTAGTGTCGTTGCCTCCTCAGATGGCTAGATATCTTAAAGATGTTTTTGGTCCACGAATTGCTCCTCTACTTGGGATTACAGCAGAAGAGCTTTACATTATGAAGACGACTATGAAAAAAGCAGAACTTAAGAATGCAATTAAAACTTTCTTACCAAAAATAAGAAAACTGACATCATCCATCAATGAATTTGTTAAATTACTTGATACTATGGGTGTAGAAAAAGCTGTTATTTTTAATCTTGACGAAGAAACGCCTAGTGGAATTACAGGGCTTCCAAATGACTATTATGCTAAGATTGTTAATGATTATCCGGACAAGTTCGTAGGTTTTGCGGGTATTGATCCATTAAAACGAATGGAAGCCGTACGAGAAATTAGAAGAACATATGATTTAGGACTTAGAGGCGTAGCCGTTAGACCTTTTATGTTTGGGATACCGCCCCATCATGCAAAAATGTATCCAATTTATTCTACTTGCGTAGAACTTGATATTCCTATTTGGTTCCATCTATCTATAAATTATTCAACTAATAATATGGAAGTTGAAAGACCTATTTACTTAGATATTGTAGCTCAAGATTTTCCTGAATTAAAGATTATTGCTGGCCATGGTGGATGGCCTTGGGTAAACGAATTGGTAGCCGTTGCTTGGCGTAATCCTAATATATATATTGATATTGCATCTTACCTTCCTAAATATATTGGTATGAAAGGAACAGGTTGGGAACCACTTATTCATTTCGGTAATTCAGTTCTTCAAGATAAAATTTTATTTGGATCAACTTGGCTTTTTATGGGAATGTCAATAAAACAATTAGCAGATGGCGTTATGGAATTACCACTTAAAGAAGAAGTTAAAAGAAAATGGCTCTTCGAAAATGCTGCTAGGCTTTTTAAAATAAAATAATAATAATTATAGTTAATATAAAATAAAATGAGTAATAGGTATTGTTATATGAATGTATATTTTAAGGATCATGCCCCTTGTGGAATATATTGCAAGAGATGCCCCGGTGTTAAAGCTTTCAATTGTAAAGGCTGTCGGGAGCAAAAAGGACAGATACTGAAGTTTCCCGTATGTAAAACTTATGAATGTGTAATGAGTAAGGGTCATAAGTTCTGCTATGAATGTGAAGAATTTCCTTGCGAAAAATTGCAGCCAATAGTCAATTTTGAAATCTTTATGCCTCATAATTCAAAATTATATAATCTCCTTATGATTCAGAAACACGGAATTGTAAAATGGAATGAAGTGTGTGAGGAAAAATCAGATTTATATTATAAAGGTCGTAAAGTCCAATATGGTGGCGATCCTTTGACCCTCGAAGAAAAGGATCCTAATTTCTATAAAAAGAAAGAATAAGGTTTTTAATTATTCTATTGACTCGCTTTCCATTCCTTGTAACCTTTTGTCATATTGCCACAATGGATTGCTTTTTTGCCTGTTTCCTTTTCAAACTGCTCCTGTAATGCTTTTTCAGTCCCAGTGGCGGGAGCTTTTTTTTTTGCCATTTCTTATCAAACTCTTTTACTATTATACTATTAAAATATCTTTTATTCTTATTTCGATCCATGTTATTTAACATTTAAACATTTCCTAAAGCTAAAACCAGCAATCTAAAGTCATGTTTTTCGTAGTATTTGCCAAATTTCTTTTAGGAATGCGCGGCTTCCATTTTAGAAGGCGATTTTCTGGCAAGTAAGGGTGTTGAACAAGAACATATTCGGTGTATCGCTCGTCTTCGTTTATCATTATTAATACGCTTCCGAAGTGGGAAAGGATTTTTCCTCCATTGGGTTTGTAAAGAGAATACTCGTTCATAGGAGCAGTTATTACGATTAAAGGTTTTGTTTTGTGAAGAATTGCTTTAATCCCACTTATGGCTCTTAGTAAATCTTCAAAAGTCTGTTTTTCGTAACCTTGAAATAGCGTAGTGATGCCAGAGATTAGAACAACTTTTATATCTTCAAGTTTGGAGAGTCTATTCTCTAGAAGTTCTACCATTTGATCCCAAGTAAACGCACGAGCGATAAGAATGTTTTCTAACACTTTTCGGGGTGATAAATTTTGGGAAACAGCAAATTTACTTACATTATATGGATTAAAGCGATTATTTGCGTCAATATACGCAACCTTAATTTTCTCTCCAAGACCGCCATTAGCGAAAGATTTCTGAACAATAACAGAAGTGGTCAATAAAATGTTCGAAGTTTTTTTTTTGTCTCCATAAAGAAGATAAACTAAGTCTTTATGAAAACCACCCTCTCCCAATAGCTCGTCCAGCGTTGAATCACCGCTCGAAACTATGGGAACTCTCTTGTTTTTCCGATACACTTTTAACCCCGATCTGAAAGACATTATCTAGGTGAAGTATACCTCAAACTAAAATCGTGTAACTCCGACAATTTTCTAAAATTTGCTGGAAGCATATATAAATTTCGTAAGATAATTACTCAGGCTAGAAGGGTAATTCTCTTTAAAAAGATTAGCATTCCATAGAGACCGAGGGAGGAAAGTAGAAGTAAAAATAAAATGAAGTTTGTAATTTCGAGCTTTTAATATACCGACAAAAATCATTACAGCATTTTAGTAGAATTTAAATTATCGAAGATCTACTTTTTCAAACAAAAATTTTTAATAAATGATCTAAAATTCAAAACTTTATAACCAATATCGTCAGTATTAATTATTAACAAATTTTATTTAATCAAAAACGGAAAAAATGTGAATATGAAAAATGTCGAGTCCGTACGAAAGTAGATTTTGGCGAAAGAATTGGGACTCAGGTCTCACAGATCTCGATCCGAAAGAGTTTGATACTACATATCCCGAAATGTTAAGACCTATATTCGAAAAATACTCCGATAAACCAGCTCTGATGTTCCAGGGTTTAGAAATTAGTTTCCGTGAGGTAGATCAACGTTCTAATCAATTTGCTAACATGTTAATTGATAATGGATTTAAGAAAGGGGACGCAGTGGGAATTAACTTACCGAATACTCCGGAATATATATATTCAGTTATTGGTACGCTTAAAGCGGGGTGTATAGTTTCAGGCGTTAGCCCTCTAATGTCCGATGTCCAAATGCATTATCAAATAGAAGATCTTGGAAAAGGAGGGAATAACGTTGCGTTAGTAACTCTTGATGCGATTTTTGAGCATCGTTTGACTAAAATTGCTGATAAACTACCAAAACTTAAGCTAGTTATAGGAACAAGCGTAATTGGATCGTTCTCTAAGGAAGATCAAGCTAAAATTAAAGCGGTTAGAGAGATTCCTTCAGGTGAAATTACGCCTTTGGAAGGAAAAACCGTTCTTCATTTTCAAGATGATGTCTTGGCGAAATATTCTACTGATCTACCTAAGGTCGATGTATCTCCGGATGATATCGGTTGGATCCAATACACAGGCGGAACTACAGGACCACCCAAAGGAGCGATGCTAAGCCACCGAAACTGTGTTTCAAACATGTTAAGTGTTAAAGCTTGGCTTCAATGGAAAGAAAATGATGGAGTGCTATGTTCAGGATTTCCAATGTTTCATATAGCCGGTTTAACTGTTAGTGAAAGCGCGCTCGGTTTGGGTTGGGGCCAAATACTTATAGCTAACCCAAGAGATGCTTTAGGTATTTGTAACGAGATGAAAAAATATAAACCAACATGCTTAGTTAATGTGCCTAGTTTATATCAGATTCTGATTAATTTTCGAAAGTTCAAAAGGTTAGATCACTCAAATATAGTATCGTGCATCTCTGCAGCAGCCCCATTTCCAAAAGAATCTCAAGAAGCATTGGAAGCCATAGTCGGCGAAGGAAAATTGTTAGAACTTTACGGTATGACGGAGTTATCGCCTGTAACATCAATGAACCCCTCTTTAGGGAAGAAAAAATTAGGTACTGTAGGAATGCCATTTCTAAATGTTGAATTAAAGCTTGTTGATCCTGAAACCGGTAAGGAAGTTCCATTAGGGGAACCAGGTGAAATTTGCGTAAAAGGACCACTTGTCATGCAGGGTTATTACAATAAACCTGAAGAAACCAAAAAAGCAATAGATTCAGACGGGTATATGCACAGCGGCGATGTAGGAATAATGGACGAAGATGGTTATATACGAATTGTCGATCGTACAAAAGATATGATCATTGTCGGTGGATTTAAAGTATTCTCAGCAAAAATAGAAGATGTATTAGCCAAGCATCCTGCAATTGGAATGATTGCTCTAATTGGATTGCCTAATCCTGATCGTCCCGGTTCGGAAATTGTCAAGGCACACATCCAATTAAATCCTGATTTTGAATACGATGGAAACGAAGAAGCATTAAAAGAGGATATTACCAAATTTGCGAAAGAGAATTGTGCTCCATACGAAGTGCCCAAAATTATTGAAATTGCTGAAGAACTCCCACTCACGGTTATAGGAAAGATCGATAAGAAAGTTTTAAGAAAGAGTTAAAATTTAAAATTTTTTTTATTTTCTGTTTTTTATATTTTGAATACCCACTCGCCATTATCCATGATTGGTTCAATATCACCGTTTTTTAATATTCCGTCAACACGCATTTCCGGGTTGAAGGTTTAAACCTTTTTTTATAATTATTTCTGCATAATTATCTAAATATTTCTCAAAATCTGCAGTTATTAGGATCACCTTTAGTAATATTAGTTAGTTTTCATAAATAGAAACTGCTTAATCATTGTCGTTAACTATATTTATAGATTTATTTAATTTCCAAAATCTTGTTCCTTAATATTCTTGGAAACTCAAAGTGAAACTCAAAACTTTATATCGAAAAGAATCATTCCTATTTTTTAACACTTTCTTTACAATAAAAAACAAATAATAAGAAATCGATGTTAAAAATGTCGTATAAAGATAAAATATGGACAAAATCATGGGATAGTTATATTAAAGATCTGGACCCTAAGGAATTTGATATGACTTATCCCGCAGCAATTCGACGAACTATGGATGGATTTCCGGGAAAAATGGCTTTTGATTATTTGGGGGTAACTTTTACATATAATGATTTAGAAGAGGCTTCAAATCAATTTGCTAACATGTTAATTGAAAACGGGTTTAAAACTGATGATGTCGTGTGTATAAATTTACCAAATATGCCAGAATATTTAATGGGAATCATTGGCACTTTAAAAGCAGGCTGTATTGTTTCAGGCGTTTCACCTCTTCTTTCAGATATTCAAATGCAATATCAGCTGAACGATTTGGGAACTGGAGGGAACAAAGTAGCACTGCTTACTTTAGATGCGATTTTTGCTGGGAGATTGACAAAAATCGCTTCAAAAATACCTCAGTTAAAATTAGCAATAACTACTAGTGTAGGAGGCTACCTTCCAAAAATAAAACAGGTGTTAGGAAAATTGCTTAAGAAAATTCCTAAAGGGAAAGTCACTCCTTTGGAAGGAGTTACAATATTTGATTTTCACAAAGACATCCTACCCACCTATTCTAAAGAGTTGCCAAAAATAGATACAAAACCTGATGATTTAGCTTTCATTCAATACACTGGTGGAACCACAGGACCTCCAAAAGGGGCAATGTTAACCCATAAAAACATAGTTTCTGATATAGTTATATTTCAGAAATGGCTTAATTGGGAAGCAGGGGAAGGAGTAGCTCTTTCAGGATTACCATTCTTCCACATCGCAGGAACATTTACGACTTTGAATGTGGTATTTCTGGGTTGGAGTCAAATTTTAATACCTAATCCTCGCGATTCAGGCCACATTATTAAAGAAATGGCTAAATATTCACCATCAGTCTTAGCAAACGTACCTTCATTGTATCAGATTTTGATGAAAAATCCTAAATTTAAAGATTTAGACCATTCAAAATTAAAATACTGCATTTCTGCAGCTGCGCCTTTTCCAGAGGAATCTCAAAGAGAATTCGAAGCTATTATAGGTAAAGGTAAATTAATCGAAGCGTACGGAATGACTGAGACATCCCCACTTACAGTGTGTAATCCATCTGTGGGAGTTAAAAAACTTGGTAGTATCGGTCTACCACTTAACAACATGGAGTTTAAGCTGGTGGATCCCAATACAGGAAAGAACGTGCCCTTAGGAGAGGCTGGTGAAATATGTGTAAAAGGTCCACAGGTTATGAAAGGATACTTTAATAAACCCGAAGAAACTAAAAAAGCAATTGATAAGGATGGTTTTATGCACACTGGAGATGTAGGAGTAATGGACGAAGATGGATACGTTAAGATCGTAGATAGAACTAAAGATATGCTAATAGTTGGCGGATTTAAGGTATTTTCCGTAAAATTAGAAGATACCCTAGTTAAACATCCAGCTATCGGGATGGTTGCTATTATAGGCGTTGATAACCCTGAAAGACCAGGTTCCGAAATCGTTAAAGCAATTATACAATTAGATCCTGACTATAGTTACGACGGAAACGAGGAAGCTTTAAAGAACGATATTACTGCTTTTGCTAAAGAGAACTGTTCTCCATACGAAGTTCCCAAGTTGATAGAAATAACAGAAGAATTACCACTTACTGCTGTAGGTAAAGTTGACAAGAAAAGCCTGAGAAAATAAATTTCTGGATGACTTCCAGAGCTTAAATATCAAAAAATTTTTATTTATTACTCCTTGTTTGTATTATTCTTGAAGAGATAAAAGTTCAATCATACACAATTAATGTCCTTCTTCAATTTCAGTTTTTACCATGCTAACAATACGAGGGAAGACATCGCCAATCTTATCGTGAATGACCACATCCGCTGAAGCATCTATATCAATTTCTTGAATGTTAATAATAGCTAATTTCGCACCTAAAGAAAGTGCTTTTCTTGGATAAAACGCGACTGGATATACTAACAATAAACTACCTAATACAATCAACAAATCGCATTCCTCTATTAACCTATCTGCCTGACTTAATATTTCCGAACGTAAAGGTTCTCCAAAGAAAATTGCATTTGGTTTCAATAAACCAGAGCATGCTTCGCATGATGGACTATTCCTTCCACTTCTAACCTGATCAATCATAATTGTAATTGGGTAGATGTTACCACATCCCATACATATCGCTTCATATGCAGTTCCATGTAGCTCTACGACATTCTTGCTATGTGCTTTTTGATGCAAACCATCAATATTTTGAGTGAGAATTCCATTTAATTTACTAAGTTTTTGCAATTTAGCCAATGCTTTATGACCCTTATTAGGTTTAGCTTTAAATATAGTAGTACCAAATTCAAGCATAAAGTCCAAGTTTTTCTTAGGATTTGATACATAAGAATGAATACTAGCAAACTCGTCGGGATTAACTCTTTCCCATAAACCCGTTCCCGGACTTCTAAAATCAGCTATTCCACTCTCGGTTCCCATACCTGCCCCAGTTAAGGCCACAATGTTTTTAGCATCTAAGATAAGTTGAGCAAAATTTTTAATTTTAGTATTCATCTCGTTCATGCTGTTAAAATCTCCTAATTTATTTTGAAATAACAATGAAAATAGAAAAAATATTTAATATGATTATTTTTATTATTATCAGCAAAAATTTAAAATGTATTATTTAAACTAATTATAAAAGAAATAATATTTAATATGAATAATTTTATAATTCAGTTAGTTGTAATTATATTTTAGTCTGATTTTTAAATTCAAACAATTGAAACACTATGTCGTCAGATTACCCGAAACCAGATTACCGGAGCCGAAGTTACGCGAAATCGTTTATATATAAGATATGCGTTGTAGGTAACGGAGGTGTTGGAAAGACTTCCATGGTTTTGAGATATTGCGAAAACTCTTTTAAAGAAAGTTATTTAATGACAATCGGGTCAAACTTCAGCACTAAAACTGTAGAAATGGCAGATCACCCACAACTCCAGGTAAAACTGCAAATTTGGGATCTTGCTGGTCAAAAACACTTTTCATTTGTGAGACCTCCATTCTATCGTGGAGCTACTGGTATAATTTATGTGTTTGATCTAACTAGACGTTCTTCTTTCGCTGATTTACTAGAATGGCGAGAGGAAGTTGAAAAAGTTATTGGACAAAAACCGTGTCTAGTCGTTGGCAACAAACTTGATTTAGCAAAACTAGGACAAAGAGAAATAGCAGAGCAGGATGGAGAAGCTGTAAAATTTGAAATGCATGCTATGAAGTATTTTGAAACAAGTGCTAAAAAAGGCGATTCAGTAGGTGAAATTTTTAAGGTGCTGACGCTAGAAATCCTTAGAACTTCTGGAAAAATTTAATTTTTAAGGTATAAACAAGAAATTAAAATTGGCTATTTAATTTTTTAAAAATTTAAGAATTAAACTATAGCTCCATTAATGACAAAAGGCATGAAAAATTATTGAATATTTATAATAAATTTATTTATTTTTAATTCTATATTATACTTTCAACATTTTTCTTATTCCACCTGACGGACGAGTAAACAATTTTACAGATAATGATCTCATGTGTAAATAAGATTTGATTAAAAGAATTAATCGTATTGGATTAAGAAAAAAAGTTATTCCTCTTCTTTTAACGATTCTCCTTGCTGTTGCTAAATAACTTCTTAAATACCCTAATTCATGAAAAGAATATAATAGAAGTTCATTAAGTTTCTTAGAACTTAATTGATATGTTTTAATTACTGGATCTAAAATTGTATATTTTGACCAATCTTTCGAAACAATTAATCCATTTTGGTCTAACTCTTGAAAAATGTCTGCCCCTGGAAAAGGCGTTAAAAGAGCATAAGTAACAAGATCAATATCAACTTTCTTCATAAACTGTATCTCATTCTTTATATCTTCTTCTGTTGCATTTAAATCAAAGCCAATTATTAGGTTCCCAATCGTAATAATTCCATTTTTATGCAATATTTCAATAGCTTTTAGAGTTTTATTAAATGATATTTTTTTTCTCATAGCTTTTAATGAATTTTCCCTCACGCTCTCAATTCCAATAAATACTACCCAAAAACCAGCGTTTCCCATTGCTTTTACCATTTGAGGAGCACGTACAATATCGTCAACTCTTACCTGTGCAAAAAACTT
>JAUWZR010000297.1 GCA_030615235.1 Promethearchaeota archaeon | reverse complement strand
TATTTATTGAGGGTGTATCAACATAGGATTAATTGATTTTATAATTACAAATGATAGAAATAATTTGGATCAATTTATCAAAGAAGTAAAAGAAATTTTAATTTTCTTTGATCCGATTAGCAATCAAATTCAAAAACTCATTGTGGATTATTATAAACGTAAACCAGGATGCTCTTGGAATGATGAAAAATTTAAATACGATATACATGTTCTAAGTTTTGGAGGTCAACTTAAATCACTAGACGGAATCATTTTTCGTTTGCTAGATGATTTCATTAAAGAAAATATTGATAAATGGATTCAAAAGTTTTCAAATAAAGATTGGTTTGATTATAACAAAGATTTTTATTATATTGCTAAAGAAATTTGCAATTTCTTAACGAGAATTTTTATTAATGCTTATTCTGGTGAAAATCTTCAAATTATAATAAGCAGAGAGCTCGACATTTTGTTTGAAATAAAATATCCAATTACAAAAAGGATTAAACAAGTTATTATTCAAAATTTAGTATTAGAAAAAGATCATGTTTTTGATTTTAAAGACCAAATTTTAGCAATAAAAGGCCGAGAAGAGAGATGGCATGAAGGAAAGATTGCTAAATCATGTAAAATTAACAATTTTTCTTTAAAATTCAGCTTTCGTTTGCGTAGGATTTCGCCAGAAGAATTCGAATTGTTCTCTCATTCAAGAGGGTTGCTTGCTGACCAGATGAACATATCTACTTGTTTAGAAATAATATATGAATTTCCTAATGACAGATTTGCATCAAGGCTTTCTGAATTAACATTCAAATCTCATTTAGCTACTTATGAAGTTGCAGATTTTATTGATAAAACCATTAATAAATTAGTAATTGCAATTAAATTCTCTACAGGGTCGTATGTATATCCTGTAGTTTTAAAGTCTATTCCTCAGAATTATTACCTGCAGAAGTTTTTTCCTGAAGGAATTACTATTCGCCATAGAAATTGGATGTATTCATTCTTCACAGGAAAATGTATAATCGAATTAAAAAGGTTTAAAACAATCCAAGAGATTTTCGATCTCTTATTCGATTTTGAGAAATTCCCAATTGCTGAACAAGTCTTGACTATAATGGAGCGTGCTGATAGTGCTTTACAATTTGAATTATTTTTAACTTCAATGACAATGTATTGGATAATTACAGAATCAATTTTATCTGGACCTAAAGCTTTTATTGTGAATCAAATAAGTTGGTTATATGGTCCTTCAAAAAGAAATGTTGAGAGAGAATTTTGGAAATTAGTCTATGATATCAGAAATGATTATATGCATGGTAAAATCTGGAATATTATAGAAGATAAAATAAAAAATAAATATCAAAACAAAAATATTAAATGGTTCGTCTTAGTGACTCGTGAAAAAATAATGCGTGTATTACTTTTTTTATTTTTATTACGTAAATCGCCAGAAACATCAGAGGAATTATTCAAAACTCGTAAAAAATTCAATCATCCTCCTTCACTCACTCATAGTAATTGGAATAAATTCAAAAAATGGATTCAACTAGGAAAAGAAAATGAATTAGGAAGTCCACAAAAATATAAAATTGGGATTGGATTAAAACTTATTTCAATTTAAACAAACAAGTTCTTTTCTAATTTATAAAAAAGGTGTTTTTTCAAGAGACTATTTTTACAATTTCATGGTTAAGTGTAATTATTATAATAGTCATTATTTATGTAATAGCAATATTTATAGCTGTATGGGTTTACAACGATGCTAAGAAAAGAGATATGAATGCTGCAGTGTGGTTATTAATTGTGTTATTAACTAGCTGTATCGGATGTATTATTTATTTGATAGTTAGAGAATAGTCATAAGAAGATTTTGGAAGTAAAAGTAGATTTATAATTTTTTTCGGTTTATTAGCTTTTGATTCTCTTTTTTTCGCTTTTTCTACAAAAATTAATTCAAATTGAAACCGAAATTGAAGTAAAGATTTAAATTTTGTCGGTATGATTATTATATCGAGACGTTTATAGAAAGATCTATAACAATAATATTTCAGCTAAATTACTGAATGCACTCAAAACAAAAGGTGTAAGAAATGAGCAAGGAGTTAATCTACAAAATATGTCTTTTTGGAGATAGAAACGTTGGAAAAACTTCATTAATCCAAACAAGTATTCAAAAAAAGGAAGCAAGGCCACCAGTATGCATAGATTTTGCGATAAAAAATTTAACAATAAATTCTTCTAAAATTATACTTCAAATTTGGAATCTTAGAAGTGATCCTCAATTTCAATTTGTTTTCCCCATTTTTATAAAGGGCATATCAGGAGGTATTTTTATGTATGATATCACTAATTATTCCAGTATAAATAACCTAGAAAAATGGTTAACACTATTCAAAGACAATTTATCTAATGAT
>JAUWZR010000198.1 GCA_030615235.1 Promethearchaeota archaeon | reverse complement strand
GCATAGGTTATATATCGCCTTATCTAATTGCTATAAACCAGTCGTAACTGGGACATTTCGAAAAGAAAGTTTTTCAATTATGAGAGAATTATTGTTAAGTTGTCGATTATCAGAAGATGATTTAGCAAGGAAACCTTTAGCGATCTTAGATGTATGTCCTAGTCCTCCTCTAAAGTGGTCAGATCTGACTTCTCAATCGCTTATCGATGCCGCCAAGAGTATGATACCATCTGAGTTTGTGTCTATGCCATTAGCAGGGGCAAGCGCTCCAATAACCTTGATTGGTTCAATAACTCAACACTCTGCGGAATGCTTAGCGGGAGTTGTAATTGGACAGTTAGCAAAAACGGGAGCTCCTTTGATATGGGGTGGATCACCCGCAATATTAGATATGAAGCAGGGTACAACTCCAATGGGAGCAATTGAGACAATGATGATAAACTTGGGAGATATCGAAATGGGAAAATTTTTGAAAATGCCCACTCATGCTTACATGGGCCTTAGTGACTCCAAGGTTCCAGACGCTCAAGCGGGATTCGAAGGAGGTATGGGAGCGCTCTTAGCGGGACTTGCTGGCATTAATATGATTTCGGGACCTGGTATGCTAGATTTTGAATCCACCCAAAGCATTGAAAAATTAGTAATTGATAACGAAATAATCGGAATGGTAAAACACCTTCTTAGGGGTGTTGAAGATTACGGTATGCCTTTTGCATCAGAAATTCTTAAGGATTACAACGATAAAGAGGAACTGCTCTCACATCCAACGACCTTAAAGCTTTTTAGAAAAGAACTTTTTATAGTTGGTCCGGTAATAGATCGCTTGTCTCGAGACGCTTGGAAAGAGAATGGCTCTAAGTCTACAAGAAAAAGAGCAAAGGAGCAGGCGACTAAACTCGCTGAGAAAGCTTCATTAAAACCTATTGATGATACAATTTTTAAGGAATTAGAATCTATTGCTTCTAAGAATTTATAAACTCTCTATTCATTTCTTCAAATTATCTTCATTTAATCAAATATATCATTTTTTTCATATTAGAGTATATTTAAAATTCGAGATATTTCTCTAGCAAATATTATTGCACCTTTACTATTAAGGTGTCCGCCATCTATAGTCAACACCAACCCTCTTTTCCTGCCTATATCGTCTGCCCAGGACATTTGTTTTGATCTGAAATAATCGAAAACTAAGTTTAAAGGATTATCCATAAGATAATTACTCGAAATGGCTTTTCTTAAGATTTTATTAAAGATTAAACTTACATCTGCTATATGTGCACCATGTTTGGAACCAACTTCCTTAATCTGATCATTTACTATTCTTCTTTTTTGGTTTAATGGAGAACTTATGTCTTCTCCTAAACAACTTATAGTGGTTATTATTATCTTTGCATTGGTGTGTAAACGTATCGTTCTTAGTCCATTATCATAAAAATCTTTTATCTTGTTTAATGGAGTTACTTTTCTAATGCTTATGAAATTCCACTTCTTTTTGAGATAAGGTATAAAAAGATCGTTGAGACCAGCTTCAATTACTATAATATCATATTTTTCAGTATGTGATTTCAAAATTTTTAATAGCCTCGTAAAGATTCCAGATAAGGTATCACTACCGCGCCCATAATTTTTACATCGAAATTCAGGGAAGTAAAGTTGAATAATCTCTACATATCCAATTCCTATTTTTCCCTCAGTGATGCTATCACCAATAAAAAGGATTTTTTTGGTCATCTTAGTTCATAATCTATTTTACTTGTAATTTATTACTAGTACAGCTACCAGAACAATGATACCTCCGATAATGTTCCATATCAGTATTGTCTCAGATCGGTTTAAGATAATTGAAAAGATGAGAGTAAGAAACGGCTCAATATAGAGAAATGAAGCCCCTTTTGAAGATTTAAGCTCGTTTTGCGATTTCTGCCAAATAAAATAACCGAGAACATAGCATCCAATACCTAAATATATCCCAGAAATTAAAACAAATGGATTTACCATATTTAGAATGAAAATTAGAAATTCACCTTTGAATAATACAAAAATGAACAATTCTAAAGTTCCCAAGTAAGCGATATATTTAAGAGAGGTGAAATTTGACTTAGTTTTCGAAATTTTCTTAGTAGTTATTGTGTAAATAGCCCATAGCAATGGAGTAATAAGGGCAAATAAGTATCCTAAAAAGTGAGGTGTTTCTGGAGCAAGTGTTCGTAAATCTCCTCCTGTGACTAATAAAAAACCTCCAATTGTAGCAAAGATATAACCAATTATTTTTAACTTAGTTAGTCGTTCATTGAAAAAAATTAAAGCTAAGACAGTAATTAATACGGGTGCTAAGAGACATACGAATAATGCTGGCAAAGAAGGTCCGATTACCTCTATAGCTGCATATTGGAAAACGAAGAAGAAAGATAAACCGCTAAAACTAGCAATAATTAAATATATCCATTCCATCCTCGTAAATAAGCTCTTCTCAGCCGTCTTGGAGGTTTCCTCACCTCTATGTTTTCGTTGTATAAATAAATAAAGAT
This sequence comes from Promethearchaeota archaeon, assembly GCA_030615235.1. Taxonomy (GTDB): domain Archaea; phylum Asgardarchaeota; class Lokiarchaeia; order Sigyniarchaeales; family SOKP01; genus SOKP01. Next base: position 2,186 of record JAUWZR010000198.1, on the reverse strand, counting down.
CAACAATTAAAAATGATAGTGATGCTAATAAGAATCTGGTCAAGGCAAGAGATGTTGGAGGAATAAATTCGACAGCTATATCCACAAGAACGAAAGAAAAGCTCCAGAGAAATATCATTAATGTTAATAAACCGTATATAAATAGCATTCTAAAATGGAAGTTCAATCAATAATTTATATGTACGATATTTTATTATAATATTAAATTAAGAGCTTTAATTATTTTTATTTGGTAGGAAAGGATTGAAGGACTTCCATTTTTCTTTAAATCTGGGTCTAATAGGAACTGAAGATTCAAGAATCGATATTATCTTAGATTACTTAAATGAAAATACAAAACTAACTAGTTCTAAAGATTCGATAAGCGAGTTTCAATTTATCTACGAGAACGTACCACTAAAAATAAAAATTTTTCAATTTAAACATTTCGAAGATCTTATCGATGATATTAAACATCTTAAAAAACTCGATGCAATTATTGTTGCCGTAAATCTCTATAATGATCAAACGATTTCTAAGCTAACTTTAAATATATATAAAGAATTCTGTGATATCTCCATGTTTAATGGGGTTGCAGCATTAGTTGGAATCGATCCTTATTTAATTGAGCAGAAAAATCCTCCAGCATCAAGAAACATAAATGAATTTGTTTTAATTCAAAAAACTAAGGAGCTAAAATTTCACTATTGTTTTAAAATTCAAAATTCACAGAAGGATATTACCGATATTTTCAATAAAGTTCTAAATTATGTGAATTTAAAGTTAGAATTTATTAATCCCGAATTGTTCGAGCGAGTGAAAACAAATGGTAAAAATATCGTAGGAAAATACCTGTAAACCAAAAGTAATGCAAAAAAATTTAACTTACATCGTTTAAGATAGTTCTTAATGTTCATTTTTTCATTTTTGAGTTTTAACTTCATATTCTTATAAATTGAGAATATTTTTGGTTTTAATGATTGTATTTTCGTTCAACCTTCCTTCCAAAAAATAAATTATTAAATAGAAAAAAAAATTATGACAATAATAGACAAAATGTTTATACTCTATATTATAAAGGAGTTGGATATATTATATGATACTTCTGGCGCAAACTATTGATATTGCACGATTTATCCAAATCTTTCTGGTACAGGGTTTAGCAGGGCTATTTTATTTGTTTATCGCGTATAAAATTTTAAAAAGGGAGGCGAAAGGTTTAAACCGTATTCTCAGTAGTTTCTATTTATGCGTAGCGCTCGCAGTAATCTTAAATGTTATCTATGCCTTCATTTTTGTAGAGGAAGTAGTTTATGTTTTGCATATAACAACGTACTATTTATTATGTTTCCCTTTGATTCTTTTGTTGGTTTTTGTCTTAATCCTACTTAAATCAGAGGATATTTTTACTCCCAAACTTCAATTAATTCTTGTTGTTGTTTTTGGTATTCTGTTATTAGGTTTATGGTTGATTCCTAATGGAGTAACAATTAATGATAGTACTAACTGGAAGCCTGATTGGAGCTGGACTTATTTATTGTATAGTTTTACTGTTTGTAGCCTTTTCGCAATCTTTCCAACGATATATTTATCAATAAAATTATATCTAAAATTCGAGTATAAGGAGTTAAAGAAGAAACTAAAGTATTTTTTAATTGGTATAGGTGCCTATTTTTTCTTATATTATGGCACATCGATCTCTAATGCATTAAACGATCCAACATTTAGAATAATCTGGTCACTTCTCTCGCTCCCTATGGTAGTTTCACTTTATTTTGTGTATTTTGGTGTTGCGAAGAATTTATGATGTAATTATCGCTAGATATTAGATATATATATTTTTTATTATAACTAAAACAAATTACAGTTAAATAAGAAAACTACAATAATAATTAATAACAATCAAAAAAAATCAATAAAAAAATTATTGATTAAAGAATAACATATAATAAAGCAAGTGAGGTTATGCAATGGTGTATTTTCAATTAACAACTGGAAGAATTATAACTGTGTATTTTGCGCAAGGCTTAATTTTGGTGGCTTTTCTTTATTTGGCTATTAGAATCTTACTAAGAGATAGAAAACGATTAAATGTCATTTTCGCAGGACTTTATATATCTCCTGCTATAGGGGTTCTTATTAATTTTATATATGCACCTATGGTCGATGAATCTATTGTATTAATACTTAACTTTTTTACCAACTTT
>JAUWZR010000013.1 GCA_030615235.1 Promethearchaeota archaeon | reverse complement strand
TTTGGAACTAGCAAAAACTTTTAACATGGAATCTATATCCACCTCTGCAAAAACAGGTGCTAATGTCGAAGAAGCCTTTTTAAGGGTTATAAAGACAATTCTCGATAAGAGTTTATAACTTTTGTCTTTTAGCTTTTGTATCAATAAATTTCGTTAATATTTTATATAAAAAATGACTAATTTCTCAAGTCATTTATAAATGCCTTTATAAATAAAAAATCATTTATAAAGAAATACCCTTTTTAAAAGAAATTAATTTTTTTAATTAGTTAAAATCATATTTATTAAGTTTGATGTAGGATGACAGAAGAAAAGGAAGTAAAAGAAGTAAAGGACGAAAAGGAAGCAAAGAAGGATGTGGCCTCTGACGATAGACGTGAGGAGGTCGAAGGTGCAGATTACAAAATTGAAAATGTTGTAGCAACAGTTGTAGTCGAAATCACAGAAAAAATCGATTTAAATATAATTGCTCGCAAACATGCTGATGTTGAATATAATCCTGAAAGATTTCCAGGCTTAGTTATGAGAATTCTAAAACCGAAAGCAACTATCTTAATTTTCTCGACTGGAAAGATGGTAGTTACCGGTATGCGCAAAGCTTCAGAAGCTGATAGGGTTGTAGAGAAGGTGTTAAAGAATATAAGAAAAGCCGGAATAAAAGTATCCAATCCCGAAATTACGATTCAAAATATTGTAGCAAGTGGAGATTTGCACACTAATATAGATTTAAATATGGCAGCCATCGTTATGGAATACGCTATGTATGAACCAGAAGTATTTCCCGGTTTGATCTATAGAATGCAAGATCCTAAAACGGTTTTTTTAATTTTCAGTACAGGTAGGATAGTTTGTACTGGAGCAAAGAAGAAAGAAATAGTTAGAGAAGCAGTGAGGAAATTAAATAAGGAAGTACGCGATTTAGGTGTCGCGAAAAAGGAATTAGGAAATATCGACTACCAAGATATTACATTTATTTAATTACTTTTATTTTTTTAAGGATTCTCGCTTTTTTTAAAGTTGGAATAGTTATAATTCTAAAGCTATCAATATTTTAATCTAAAAAAGGATTATAAATACCATTATTACTTAATTGCTAAGCCTATCTATTTTTTAAAACAACTAATTTGGATTGGAAATTATTGAAAGATAAAGTCCTAAAAATTAATCTTTTTGAAACACAATCATAAATTCACAATGATCTTCACCTGATTGTAAGCTACAATCTACCTCTTGTGCAAAACAATGATTATTTGTCATTTTTTCAACGAGTCCAGCTAATAAACCTGCTTCGAATGAACAAAAGCTTCCTTCTGTCTTTATACCTCTATTAATGAGATCCTTTATTGAAGAATGCCCTTTAAGTTTTAATTGCACGATTTCTTCGGTACTTTCTGTAATCTCGGCATCGCCTAGGTTATATTCGGAGATTTTTTCTTTTAAAGCATTAGGAATATTTTTTACATCATCAATTTGTTTAACTTTTAAAATTGTTCCTAATTCGTGGCCTAAATAGTAGAAAATAGCCTCTAACTGATGACCTAGCGCCAACAAAGCTCCTACTTTCATATCTCCAATCTCTTTTCCACCTTTTAAGTGTTTCCTCATTTGTATTAAAATTTTTGAAAGCAATTGCCTATCCATTTTTTTATCCTCACTCTCTGTCGTAATATTTGTTATTATAATTTTATGGAAGATATAAATCCATAGAGAATAGCGTCAATAATATCTTCCTCCTGAATAGAAACGCACAATCTCCTATCTGCTATTATTATTGTAGGTAAGGAGGTAATCTTATATTCATTAGTTAATTGGTAATTTTTTTCTATATCAATTTTTTCAATATACAATTTTTTTCCAAACATAGAAATATTTATTCTCTTTAACATCTGCTCAATTGGGAGGCACGGACCGCAATGGGAAGACGAAAAAAATAAAATTTTCGGATAACCTTGCTGAAACTTTTCTAACATACATCACCTTTTTTGTGCCTGCAATTCCTTTTTTTCTTTTAATTTATTGATCCTTGTATCTTTCATAAAGGTCTTTAATTATTGCTTGGAACGCTTTATACACGCCATTACCTGTTTTTGCGCTGGTTTTGTAGTATCCTAGAAAATCTCTCTTATTAACTATTTCCTCTACTTTGTCAATATCCATCGAACTGTCATCTATTAAATCTATCTTATTGCCGAATAATACAATTGGTATATTTCCGCAATATTTCTTAATGTCTTCGTGCCAATCATAGATGTGATTAAAGCTTTTATCAACTTCATCTGGTGCATGAGAAAAAACTATAATTGCGGCTTTACTACCCTTGTAAAAAGTAGGCCTCATAAAGGAAAACTCGGCTTGACCTGCTATATCCCAGAAGAACAACTTTACAGCACTATTCTCTATTTTCTCGTCATATTTAGAGAACTGTGCTCCTAAAGTCTTGATATATTCTTTCTTGAAGCTCCCTTTAGTATATTTTTTTATTAAGGAGGTCTTCCCTACTCCCCCATCTCCAATAACTGTTATCTTGAAAACGAAATCCTTCCTCTCGTCACTTTCACTCATAAAATCACATTATAGTTTTAACTTGAATGTCTTTGTAATTTCTTTTACTTCTATAGAATATAATTTATAATATTACTTTTTATTTATATTGCTTTTTATTATTAAATGGATTCCTATAAATTTTCCAGATTTTTAAAATATCAACCAGATAAAATAATAATTAAAAAGTGATAGATTACATATGGAATTTTTAGAAAAAATCAAAGATATTATTACCAAATTTACAACTAGTAAAATTACCTTAGCCATTGCAGAATCTTGTACAGGAGGGTATATTTCGAATATGTTTACCAACATATCTGGCGCTTCTAAAGTTTTTGAGAGGGGAATAATATGTTATAGCAACACATCTAAAATTGCGCTATTGAATGTTGATCCTGAAAGTATAAATCAGCATGGAGCAGTATCAGAAACGGTAGCAAAACAATTGGCGAATAATATTAGAGTCCTCTCCAATGTTGACATAGGAATTGGGATTACTGGCATCGCAGGACCTACGGGTGGTACGCCTGAGAAGCCTGTGGGATTAGCATATATAGGGATTTCAACTTTCGATAGAACTTTCGTCGAGAAACATCATTTTGATGTAGATCGGACTACTTTTAAGACTAAAATATTGGAAAAAATCCTTCTACTATTACAGAATTACAAAAAATAACTCATCAACACTTATTCTATCTTCTTAATTTTGGCAAAGAAGAACAAAAGATTCAACAAAACCTTATTCTTTAAATATCGAAATCCTAAAAATAATGTATATTTATTCTGGTTAGAAATAAAGTGTGAAGGTCATTTAGATGAATGTTAAAAAGATGTATGGGATTTTCTTCTTAGTGTACGGCACTTTGGGGGTGTTTGAAGCTTACTTTGCTTTATACATTCCGTTGTTTTATTACGAAATTCTGGCTGTTAATCGAAACGATTTAGCATTCATCCAATTTTTAGGTTTTTTATCGTTAATAATAACGCCTCTTATTGGTTATATTTTTGATGCTCATATAGAGTCTGAACGAAATCATAAAATCTTTGTATATCTTTGCGTTATTTTGCTATGTTCGTGCTTCTCAATCTTTCTTATCAATAAAAACATCCTATTATTGTATGGAATTTTTTTGGGAGTATATTTTCTTAGCAGGATGTTTATTCGTACAATTATGAGTAAAATTTTCCTCACTCTTAGCGTGGAATCGCCAAAAATTAAACACCATATGATATTAATCGTAAACGGAGCAAGAGGCGTTAGTTTTCTTTTAGTATCTTTGTTTTTCGACTTTATTATTAAAGATGTTTACTCTTTACCGCAATGGGAAATATTCTTCATAATTGGTTGGATGTTGACGTTACCATTGCTCTCAATAATTCTGTTTTTAAGAAATAACACCATATTCAGCGATCAAAGTTCAAAAAATAGTAATAAAGATATTGAGGGCATAAATATTAAAAAAAAGAGCCAGAAAAGGGTATCGTGGTTTGTTATTTTCTTATATATCGCGTTCTTTTTAGCGTCTTCAGATTTAATCTTTTTATCGTTAGTTAGTTCATGGGTTTTAACGAGATTTAATGAATTTTCGTTAAGAATTTTCTTTTCTTTATATTATGTGATATCGATATTTGCACTTCTTGGATATTACTTTGCTTCAAGAATCGCAAAAAGGATAAGTAATATTTTTCTTCTCTTCTTTTTTTGTTGCTTTTATTTATTTTTCCTTGTTCTTTTACCGTTTTCAAATTTTCCAATGTTTTTAGTGCTTCAATGTGGTCTTGCATTTGCTGGTTATATCGCGAATTACATGTACGTTTCTATTTCTCAAGCTATTTCAGTGAACACACGATATAAGACTTTCGTGTATCAGCTTTTATTAACATGCCAATCAATCGCCAATATTGTTTTTGCTCCTATAGGAATATCGTTATCTGCTTTTATTAGTGTGGAAATGTTGATTTTTGTTTCTTCAATCTTTCTTGCCTTTTCTTGTGGAATTCAGTTAATCCTCGTATTAGTAAATAAAATCAAACAAATAAAAGAATTTGATTAATAGTTTTTTCCTATACTAACTATTAAACTAATATGCCTTTCTCCATTATTTGTTTTTTTGTTCCATTTTTGTATTCAACGGTAATATTAGCCTGCGGAGTCGTAACAAAATCCCAATGCAGTTGAGAAACTGAAGTACCTCCCATCATTTTATTTGAACCAAACGCTAAATGTACGCTTCCATTGATCTTCTCGTCCGTTAGAATATAACCAATTGCTTTTGTTATTTCGGGGTTGCATCCAATCCCTAGCTCTGCTACATTATAAGTCCTTAACTCTGGTACGTTCTTCTCCCGGTCAATTTTTTCGCTATCTTTAAATGTATTAATTAAATCACTTTGATTCTCTTCAGATGTGACTTCATCGATTAATAACTTTCCCTCCTTAAATCTTAAATGAGTGTTTTTAATGATCTTATTAGTCATCCTGTCTCTAGTGAGGGGACAAAAAAGAGTACCTTCGCCAATTTTCTCGTGGGGAGGAAAAAATACTTCTCCAGCCGGTAAATTTCCTCCTAGTAATCCTAATGCAATTCTATCATCGGAAAGCAAACCATTATCTAAAATCATAGAGCGATCTTGAATTGTTACCGTAAAATCCGTCCCAAGATCATCTGAAACATGAACATTTTTTGCATTTTCAAAGAATTGTCCCAAATTTTTTGTAATTTCGTCCATTTTGTTTTGAGGTACGCTCATTCCACCCACTATGAATTTTTCTAATAATTCGTATTCAATATTATAATATTTGGCAGCTTTCCTCGAGGGCCATCCCGCATAGCACCACTTTTTCCCAGGCGCGTATTCTTCTTTACCTCCATACAATATGTCTTTCAAAGGTGCGTCATGTTTAATTTTTGCGTTGAGTTTTTCTCTGGGGGCGTTTCCCAAAACACCAGGGTCTTCGTAGGGTTCAATTATAATGTAAGCGTCGATATTTTCTATTAATTTTAAATAATGAAGCGGCGTAATCTCTAAAATTTCACTACTAATGCTTGTGTCTTGGTATATTGTATTTATGTAATTATCGCTGTTTGATATAATAACGGGAATTCCGTTGTTTCTATAGATGTTCAGGGCAATTTCTTCCAGTAAATCTTGACAATAAGTACCGCCCTTTACTAGAACATTTTCTCCTTTTCTTTGAATATTAATCGCATTAACAATATTGTTAGCACATAACTTTATTTTCTCAAACTTAATTTTTTCCATAATTCAATATATTTTTTTTTAAATATTAATCTTAAACATCTTAAAAAAATGCTAAAATGAAATTTTTGGTTTTCTTCTTTGTATCCTAACAGTTCTGATGAAAAGCCTAAAATACGAAAAAACATCTTTGTCAGCATTAGATTTATTACAAAGAATTGTTTTCTATAAATTATCTATAGGTTGAATACTTAATGAGACCAAATTACATTGTAGCTATAATAAAAAATGACTTAGAATTATGGTAATTCGAGAAGTAGGTTTATTGTTTAGGGGATTTACTTTAGTAAAGAGAAGTTACCATAAAACTACTTTAGGAAAAATCGATGCTGATTTAAGAAGCGGTTTGCTCACAGCACTCTTAAACTTTGCTGAAACAGCATTTTCTACGGGACATGTAGAGTATTTTCAAGGTAATAGATTTACAATCGCGTTTATAAACGCAAGCATCTTAGCAGACGACAGCATTGAACCAGAACTATTAATTTCTTATGCTATTATAGATAAACAGAAAAAAATTGACAAATATATGAAAAAAGTAGTCAATCCCCTATTAATTAAGGTTGCGGAGGATTTTAAAGCACTGAACGAAGGTAAAAATTTATCGGAAGTATCTCAATTCAAAATTTTTAAAAAAACGCTAGATGAAATTTTCGGATCGAATATAAAAAAAATTGATCAAAAGTTAGACGGCTTGTTCTATTAAAAGTATTAATCCTATTTATTTGAAGTAAAGAATCAATTTAAAACGAACTTTTTTTTAAAAACCATAACATTAAAGGTAGAACGATAGTTGCGTCTGAAATAATCGTAGAGAATTTAGCGTTTTGATTTACTTTTCCCCAAGAAATTGCTTCGTGTAAAGTCGCTCCACTAAGACCACCATGTTCTGGACGATCCATTGTTATCTGAATCGCATATTGAGCAGAGTTTGGGCAGAACTGAAGCGATTGCATAATAAAATTTTTAGGTACGCCCCCACCAACAATGCAAACGCCGGCATGTTTTGCATCCCAAGCCAAGTTAACCATATCAAGCATGTCTTTAAAGTGATTAAGGTTTAAATTTTGATGGTGGAAACCTAGTTGAAGTGCTAAGCCGGAGTCAGTAAATGCAGGACAAAAAATTGGAATATTTTTTTCTGCACAAATCTTTAAAATCGATTTATTATCAGGGGGTAAATTATCGCCAAGGTATTTTAAAAAAGAACTCACGGACATATCATCATTAGGAATTTTTAGCTGTGATACAAAATCTTCGATACCCTCGTAAACTTTATTTGGTAAGTATACGTCGTATATTCTATTAAGAGCTTGGTTGTGCAACTCAGAATCACTAACATCTTTAACATTTAGTTCTCCTTGTAAATGGTGAAAACCAAGAGTTTCAGCTATATCATGAGTCAAGGAAGCACCTGTGGTAACAAGTATATCAATGAATCCCTCTTCTATAAAATCGTGAATAACTTTTTGCATCCCTACTGGTACTAATGCACCAGCAAGCCCAAAGAATTTAACGCAATCTTCATCTCTAATCATTTCCTTATAAATTTCGCACGCAACGGCTAACCTCTTTGCGTTAAATCCGGTGTTTCCTAAAGATTGAATAAAACTAGTAATATCCTCATTCTCGTCTACCTTAATTTGCTCTACTTCTTTCAGTTTCTTTTTTAATTCGTCATCTGGCACTTTTTTCAACTCATTTATTGTTAAAAATAAAATACATTAATTCAATTATTATTTTTGCTGCCACATTTAATGTTATATTGTTTGGTAAATCTAAGGAAGGTGAAACTTCAACGATATCAAAACCAATTATATTAACATTTTTAGTTACTTCTCTGAGGATTTTCCATACTTCACGATAAGTAAAGCCTCCAGGAATAGCATAACCTGTTCCCGGTGCTATAGATGGATCTAAAGCATCTATATCAATCGAAATGTATATGTCCTTTATATCAGATTTATTAAAAAATTCAATAATCTTTTCTGTGAATGAATTAACTCCTATATCGTGAAGCATATAAGAATTGAAATAGGTAATTTCGTTAGTCTTTGCGATTTTTAACTCAGGAACATCAATATCCCTTGTCCCAATAATTAATAAGTTTTTATTTGAGATAAATTCCAAACTATGGATGAGGTGAGAAACAGTTGCATGAGAGTAGAGGTTCTCCTGATATTTTTCGTACAAATCGAGATGAGCATCTAAGATAAGAATGCCTAACTTCTTTGGATTTCTAACAGAGTCTCCTATTGCCTTTATAACGGGATAAGTACAAAAGTGATCACCTCCAATCATTACTGGAATTATATCTTTTTTTTTGGCAAATAACGATTTTACAAAATCATCAATTTCTAGGATGTTCATTTCCGTGTTATTGGGATCAATTGAAACATTTCCAGCGTCTATAAACTTTAATTTTGGTATTTCAAATCCCATTTCTGTTGTTAAAGCTAAGTTTTCTGTAATTTTACGTATTTTTTGAGGTGCTTTGGAAGATTTTGTTTTCTTAATTGAAGTTAAATCGTCCCAAGGAATTCCAAAAAATACAAAGTTTGTGTCATTTTCAATGATCTCCCCAGAATCAAAAAAATTCACTGCTCATACCTCTTTATTAATAAATTACATTTGTTCCAAAACATCTATACCCAAGATTTGTAAACCAATCTTAATTACGATTTGAATGCATTTAATTAACAATAATCTCGCTTTTTCTAATTCGTCATCACTAGATAATACCTGACAAGAAGAATAAAAGGAATTGAACGCTTGGCATAAGGTTAAAAGATACTGAGGAATTTGGTGAATAGTATAATTTTTTCTCACTGAATTCAAAATTTCGGGGAAGTAGTTTAGTTGCTTAACCAAAGTTAACTCCTTTTCGTGGTTGATTAAATCCCAATTTACATTTAAATCGATTAATTTTTTCGATTTATTTATTATCGATTCAATTCTCGCATAGCAATACTGAATGTAAGGACCAGTCTCGCCTTCAAATGAGATGCTCTCTTTAGGGTTGAAAACAAATTCAGATTTAGGATTATATTTAAGTATAAAAAAAGCCAATGCGGCCAATCCGATTGCGGTAGCCCTTTTCTTTTTTAAATTTTCTGTTAATTCAGGATATCTTTTATTTACTTCCTTATAAGCCAAAGTTTGCATTTGTTCGATGATATTGTCCGCATCAACTATAGTTCCTTCCCTACTTTTCATTTTTCCTTCGGGTAAATAAACCATACCATACGATAAATGAAATTTATCTTCTTTAAAACCTATCATGTCTAATACTGCAAATAATTGCTTAAAGTAGAGGTCTTGTTCGTTAGCAACTACATATATCGATTTGTCGTAATCAAAGTCTTCCTTTTTTTGATAAGCTAAGTAGATATCCTGGGTTATATATAAAGATGTTCCGTCTCTTCTTAAAAGAATTTTATTTGGTAAGTTAAATCTTTCTTTTAGATGAGCGATAATCGCTCCGTCATCAGTTTTATTAAAAATACCCTGTTCTAGGCCCTCTAAAACTTTTTCCTTACCCTTCCAATAAATATCCGACTCAAAATATTCTTTATCGAATGATATGTTCAATACTTTGTAAGTTTCTTTAAACCCCTCAAGTGCCCAAGAATTCATTTTCTTCCAAAGGCTTCTAGTTTCAGCATCGTTTTCTTCCCACAATCTTAAGAGATCGTATACTTCTTTTATTATTTTACTATCCTTCTTTTCCATTTCAGAATATTTAACATAGAACGCTCCAACGAAGTGATCAGATTTGATATCAGGTTCCTTGTTATTACCCCAGTTTTTGTAAGCATACATAGATTTACAAATATGGATACCTCTTTCGTTGTTTAAGTTGACATCAAAAACAATGTCACCTTTATATTTTAAACATCTTGAAAGAGAGCGACCCAACAGCATATTTCGTATGTGTCCAAAATGGAATGGTTTATTTGTATTTGGTGAGGGGTATTCTATTACTATTCTTGATGGTTTTTTCTGATCTATCCCAATCTCTTCATAAATTCTCCCATATCTCTCTTTCAGTGTAAAAATCTGCTCAAGAAGGGGTTGTGGTTTTATTTTAAAATTGAGGTACGGACCATTTGCTTCTATGACTTCTAAGTATTCTGGTAATTCTAATTGCTCTTCTAGTTCCTTGGCAATTAAGTGTGGTGATTTCTTTTTAACTTTAGCAAGTTGAAAACATGGAAATGCATAACTGTAATTTAAATCTTGAGGGGGTATTTCAATAAGATCTTTGATCTCCTGTTGCGAAAACTTGGGGAGATAATCGCTTAAATATTCGGCAATTGTATTCTTATCGATTATAATCATTTTTTTTGTTATAGAGTATCACAAAATTCTAATTATTGCTGATTGCAACTTTTATCTGTTTTGTTAAATATATTTAGTTTAACTCATAAAATTTATGATAGTGAATTATTAAGACGGTTGATTTGTTAATGTCATTCAAACAAAAAGCTAGAAAATTTTATCCTAAATGGCCTATCTACAATGATAAAGAGATAAACGCATTGACTGAAGTTATAAAATCTGGAGAGTGGTGGTGTGGTGCTCCTGGTGCTCATCAAGGTAATAATGTTTGGGCGTTTCAAGAAGAATTTGCTCAGCTTCAAGGATCAAAATATTGCGTTGCAGTGTGTAATGGAACCGTTGCAATAGAAGCCGCTCTTATGGCATTAGACATAGGATTAGGGGACGAAGTAATTGTTTCTGATTACACTTTTGTAGCATCTGCATCTGCAATTATAGCAACAAACGCCGTTCCCATATTTTGTGACATAAATCCCAATACTCTCGTAATGGATGTGAATAAAATTGAGGAATTGATAACTGAAAGAACTAAAGCAATTATTCCAGTACATTTGGGTGGTAATCCAGTTAATATGGAACATCTTATGGCGTTGGCATCGAATTACGATTTAAAAGTTGTAGAAGATTGTGCCCATGCTCATGGTTCAGATTTTAAAGGAAAAAAAGTTGGGAATTGGGGGGATGCTGGCGCGTTTAGCTTTCAAGCTTCAAAAGTTATAACAAGTGGTGAAGGGGGAGCTATAATATGTAATAGTGGTGAACTTGCTGATGAAATTTATTCTTACATTGATTGTGGTAGGAAAAAGAATCAATATTTCTATAAACATTACTCTTATGGAACGAATTATAGAATGACAGAATACCAAGCAGCAGTTTTAAGAGCTCAATTAAAAAAATTCCCTGACCAACACAAACTACGAAATGAAAATGCCCTATATTTAATGAAAAAGTTGAATGATATTGAAGGGATAAAAACGATGGAACCTACACCTGGAACCACCAGTTTAGGGTGGTACGTGTTTCCTATCGTATTTAAACCTAAGGAGTTTGGTGGTATTACCAAATCAGAATTTTATAAAAAATTGAATAGAAATGGTATTCCCACTGACGATTGTTACCCACCTTTACATAGTTTAGATTGCTTTAAAACTACTAATTTAAAAAAAGGTATTGATTATTCTAAGGCTAATTGGGGTGAAGAAAAAAGTATCAATAGAAATTTCCCTATTGTATCTGATATTTATTCAAGAAGTATAGAATTCCCCCAGGAAATGTTTTTAGCCAATAGAGAAAACTTGGATAATGTAGTAGCTTTTATCAAATCTTTAAAAGAGAAGAATCAAGGAGTAAATTAAACAACTTCTTCCAATTTTTTAGATTTTGCACTTTTATACAATGTCTCTACAATGTTTAAAATTTTATATCCATAATTGCTATCAGTAAGCGGTTTTTGATTATTCAACATACATTCAATAAAGTGAGCAATCTCTTGAGGATAACCAAAAGACCAAGCTTCAGTGGGAACTGGAAAGGTCCATCCTTTCGTTGTTTCAGCTTTTTCTACAGCATACCCATACCCGTTTTTACTATAAACACTCACTAAATTAGAAAAAGTTGGTGCAACTTTGATTTGACCTTCAGTACCAAACAGTTCAAATCGCATGTCATAACCTCCTGGAGCTGTCCACGATTCTTCAATTACTACCTGAGCATCATTTTCGAAATATAGAATTCCAATTGCGTTATCTTCAACTTCACAAGTTCCAAAAACCCCTCGATCGGGCTTAATTGTCTTAATTTGACAGAACACTTCTTTGACTTCACATCCAAGGTACCAAACTAAGCAGGCAATATCATGTATTCCTAAATCTAATAAAGCACCCCCTCCAGAATCTTCTAACTTGTAAAACCATCTAGAATGCGGTCCAGAATGTTGTTCTTTTCCTCGCCCCATATATATGTCGCCTAGAGCGCCTTCCTTAATAATTTCCTTAACCTTGTTAAATGAGGGCGCATACATGTTGTTTTCGCAATAAAAAATTGTTCTATTCGAAGATTTTTCTACATCTAACATTTCACTTGCTTCTTTAATGTTTCTAGCTAAAGGTTTCTCTACGAGTGCATGCTTTCCTGAGTGTAAGATATTACAAGTTACTTCTTTATGCAAATTATTTGGAACACATGCAGAAACAGCATCGCATTCCAATTTTAGTAAGTCTTTATATTCCTTAAAGTACTTATTGATAATATTATATTTTTTCATTAAACTATTGGCTTCATCTTTATTATTTGACGCTATTCCTACAATTTCTACATTTGGTAGTAAGGAATATGAATAGCAATGATGGTCGGCAATAAAACCCGACCCAATAATGCCTACTTTAATCTTATTCATTTTAATCCTTCCTTAGTTATTCTAATTACTTTTAATTTGGGTTTTTAAATTTATAATTATAGTGGGATTTTATTTCCAGAACTCCGAAGAAGAACTAAACCTTTTAATTTTAGAAAATGGACAGGCAGCAATGCAACTCCCGCAATCACCTGAATTTTCGATCCAAAATTCAAAACATTTTTCAACATCAACATAGTATTTTTTAACACTTGGATTATTAGAAATAGTTACCGGTTTAAAACTTGGGTCTTTATCTTTAGTAATCGCGTCGTTTTCACAAGCATCAGCACATTTATAGCAAGTTTTACAAAAATTTTCGACTTTCTTGATAAATATTAAATTCAAATTATCGGCTATTAGTGGCATGTCTGTAAAAACCTTACAAATTCTAACTCTTGGGCCATATTCTGGCGTGAGCAACAATCCATTTCTACCTAATGCTCCAAGACCCGCATCAATCGCTAATGGTATGCTAAGTGCAGTATCATTGCCACATTGAATCGCTTGATATCCTAAATTTCTAATAAATTCCCCTAAACAAGCGATTGCAAAAGCCATTTTTGAATAAGCTACGGCTGCTGCAGCCGAAGCTGGTTGGGCAGGAGCTGTAGAAATCGCTATTTGGTCCATTTCGATGGCCATAACAATAACTTTATTTATCCCCTCTGGTAAATTAATTGGGCTTTCTAATATAGAATTAGACGCATCACCTTTTCTAATTCTTTCTTTTGAATCTGCTTCGCTGGTTAGTGCAGGTCTTACAAAGCCGGTTTTATAAATCCATCTCTTGTCAACATCTGCAATACCAACTAGAGATGCTCCATAAAATTCAGCAGCTTTTTTCGTCTTTTCTGTAAATGTTTTTAAATCTCTAACAGGATATTTTTCTTTCATCCAGTCTACACCGTACCCTATGTCTATTGATTCTTCTCTATGCCAACTGAAAGCAAAAGGAAATTTTTCGTAAACAGTCCATCCTGCTGCAACAAGCGCAAAATCAATCTGAGAATACCCATCTTCACCCGAGTTAATATGATTGTCTATATTTAACTCGAATATTTTCCCATAAGTAGGTAGCGATTTATCCCATAATCTCCTATAAAGCACGTTATACTTTTGCTCGAAGCGATGGTAGGAATTCTCATCAATTTCATAGGGAAAATCTTTTTTTGTTTGCATCTCAATCCTTTTTCTCTATTAATATCTTTTTTTACTACTTCGTTAAAAGAGTTTAGTCCATTAAATATTATTTTAAAGCATGAAATATAAAATTTTAAGAAGAAATTTATAAGTTAAAGTATCATCTTTTTTTCTATGCCGATATTTATTCTTGCAACTAAACTTCAAAACCCTAATTTAGTAAAAGATCGTAAGAAACAAGGTGAAAAATTCTTAAAATTAGTTAAAGAAAAAGTTTCGAATGTTAAATGGATTGCACATTACGCAATTTTAGGACCATATGATTTTATCGATATCTTCGAAGCTGATAACGAACACGAAGCAGCGAAAGTTTCTTTACTTTCCCGAACTGCAGGAGCTGTTTTTGCTGAAAGCTGGACCGCCATTAAATACACAGAATTTCTCAAATTAGTGGAAGATTTAGAGTAAAAAAAGTCTAGTTCACTCATGAAGAGGTTTATAGTGCAAATAGGATCTGGTGTAGATCAACACGGACATAATGATGATTGCACTAATGCCGCAATAAAAGCGGTTAAAAACGCAATCTCAAAAAACTGCCTTACGGGTTTATTGGAGAATATTATATTTAATGCAGCTGTAATCTTATAAAAAGAAAAGCAAGTACAGTAAAAGGAGTAGCAATAATATGGTGAAAAGATGTAAATGGGCAGATCACAATGACTTGATGAAGGAGTATCACGACAAAGAATGGGGGACGCCTGAACATGATGAGAAAATGCTCTATGAGCTCTTGGTTTTGGAAGGCATGCAAGCTGGTTTAAGCTGGAACACAGTGCTTCAAAAACGAGAAAATTTTAGAAATGCTTTTGATAATTTTGACTATAATAAAATTTTAAGATACCAAGAAAATAAAATCGAGGAATTAATGCAAAACAAGGGAATAATTCGAAATCGATTAAAAATTCAATCCGTAATCACAAACGCGAAATCTTTTCTTAAAGTTCAAGAAGAATTTGGTTCATTCAATAAATATATATGGAATTTTGTGAATAATAAATCAGTTCATAATTTTCGGAAAAAGTTAGAAGATTTACCTTCAAACACTGAACTTTCTAACAGAATTAGTAAAGACATGAAAAAAAGAGGATTTAAATTTATTGGATCGACTATTATTTACTCCTTTTTACAAGCTATTGGAATTGTAAATGACCATACGACTGATTGCTTTCGATATAGTGAATTGGTTAATTCACCTTAGTTCCAATTTAAATTCTCTAAACCAATTTCTTTTTCTGCATATTCCTTTAATGCAATCCATTGAGCATCAGTTGTTCCAAAATATTTAAAAACCGCGATACCCGAACCAAAATTGAACCCTCTCATTTGTTTTAGCATTTCCTCTGGATTGCATTCAACAGAATTTGTTACTGCTAACACAGGACTTTTAAATTCGTGAATTCTTTTCTTCATATTCCTCATAAAATACCAATAAAAAAGATTGCCAACTTTCTCCCAATACCACCCATCATCTCGCGTTCCCATTAAAAAGGGATATTCCATAGGAGATGCTACATCTAAAATTGAAGATAATTTTGTCCAATCTTGCCCTAATCTTTTTTGAGAAAACCTCTTCTTAGGACCAGGAAGACAAAACCATCCTGAAGTACAGTCTTTATTTGTCTTCTTTATGACTGTTTGTAGCTTTTGGGCGTATTCTGCTATAGTGTCTGACTTAAAATCGTACCATTCGTGGCTTTTTAACATCTTAGCTTTAAATCCATAATTTTTTCTAAATTTCTCGATACATCGATCACAACAGCATAAATCAGTATAAGCTCCATCATATCTAATGTAATCAGCGAAGAAACCACTAACCAAATAGTTTTTTACGACTTCTTTTGTTAGGTCTAGAAGATAATCAACATGTTTGCTATTAGGGCACATAAAACTAGTAGTAGGGATATATCCTTTTCCTCTAGCTCCCCTTGCCTTTCCCATCTTTTCATCAATTTTTTCAGTAAGAAAGGGCACCTTCTCTTTATAATCTTTAAATGACACTCCTTCAGGCAAATCAATTCTCATCTCACGCTCGTTGTGGGTCGATATTTCCCCTTTCTCGTAGTGAATTCCGGATTTTTTGCCCGTTGTCCCATGTATACTTACACGCTCAGGGTGGATAACACCTTGGTAAGCATCGTTCATACTTGTAAATGAAACCATTATCCTTATATTTCTATCTTTACCCATATCACAGAATTCCCCTAAAATATCTCTACTGACTGGATTCCATCCAATTTTCGTGTTCCACATGCATGCTCCGTCAGTATCCTTAATAACAAGTCCTAAAACATTAAAATGGTTTTCCTCTAATTTGACCATGACTTCTTTTACATTCAGTTTTTCAGTGAATTCATAATCTAATTTTCGAAATCCTCCTACCCCCCTTACAGGCATAAGGCCCATGGCATAAATTTTATTTGCCTTAAAAGCGGATTTTAATGCTGTTATTTTTTCTGGATCGGTTTTATAATAATCTGACCAATTAAATGCGCCTTTCATCTTATCTCAATACCAATTTTCACTCTATTTTTCAAGTAATATCTTAAAAAACTACACAAAATAGATAGTTTTACTCTTCAAATTCGTTAATTATTTAAAACAATTCTTTTAGTAAATTTTTAAGATTATTAGAATTTTTAATAACACAATCATTTAAACATTTATAAATACTAGAACGATTATTTATAATTGAAATCAAATTAAAATATATACTTATCACATTAATTTAATAGAAAAGACAAAACAATCAAAATTGATACTTTTATTTGGAGAAAAATGAGCGAAAATGTACGACGCCACCTTTAAAATAATAATTTTCGGAGATGGGGGTTGTGGGAAAACAACTCTAACTCAAAGATTTTTAACGAATTTATTTGTACCAGATCAAACGATGACGATCGGAGTAGACTTTGAAGTGAAAAGCCTAACAGTTGACGAACAAAAAGTTAAATTACAAATTTGGGATTTTGGAGGAGAAGAAAGATTTAGGTTTTTACTCCCTACGTATGTGAGAGGTGCTCGTGGTGGTTTATTCTTATACGATATAACTAACTTTTCCTCAATTGCTCATATTGATGATTGGCTTAGCGTAATACAAAAAGAAATAAGAGCTGAAGATTTATTTCCCATTATAGTTGTTGGAGGAAAGGCAGATTTAGTAGAAAGCAGAGAAGTCTCATCTGCAGAAGGTATTAAAATTGCTAAAAGAAGAAGAGGAACTGTGAAGGGTTTTATTGAAACAAGCTCTAAAACTGGAGAAAACGTAGAAAAAACCTTCGAAGCATTAACGAGATTAATGCTTGATGAAGCAAAATAGAGATTAAATAATCATACTCCACATAATAAATCGTATATTTCCAAAAAAAGCACTACTTCTTAAAACAATATTATCTATTTATGATTTCAGTAATTTTTACGGGTACTCTTGTATTAATTCTCCGATTCAACACCAATGTTTGATACTCCATGTCCTTCTTATATTGGTTCGCATACTTAATTAACTGCTCGATAATTTCAATTTCTTTTTCTGCGTTACTAATACAATACCCTCCAAAACAGGGTATTTCAGCATAGTTCTTTTTTAGAATTTCCTGAAGCTCATCTGGTAACACATCGGTCCTATCTTTTAATGCTGAATTTATGGCATCGTGTAAATCTCTATATCTTTCTTGTTTGCCGAACTGACATAAAACACATTTCGAGCTTCTATTTTTGAGAATATATAGTATTATAATACCAATTAAGTATCTAAAAGATTCGACTACTTCATTAAAGATACCTTTTTTCGAGTATTTTTTCACCATAATTTCTGCAATTGAGTATAAACTTGAGAAATATATGGCTCTGGAAAAATAGGCGGGGTCAACACAGAACAATCGTGAGAACCAAAAGGGGCTAATTTCGTGAGGTGGATCTTCATGAAGGATATAGTATACTAATCTTCCGTCGCGTTCTTTATATAATGTCGTTTCTCTTTTTAGGATATTTAAATAGGTTGAAATAGTGGACCGCGCGATATCTTTAAAAAATTTCTTATACTCTAATTCTACCTCATGTGTAGAGACTTTCTTTTTACCCTCGAGAAAGAATTTAAGCATGATGCCTAAAATGCGATTCTCGTGAAGGCGCCCGGTTTTTATCTGTTGTTCTTCAGATTCGTCTTCCCGTATGTTATAAATATCAATTAATTCAGGAGCGATTTCGTGAATTATTTTTTCTAGTATATAAACGTTTAATTCAGTAATTTCTAACAATCCTCAAAATTGATATTTATTATTTTATTAAAAAAAATGTAAACTTTTAATAATATTTATTCTAGTTAAATAGAATATCGTTTCTAACTTAAAAAACTCCTATAAAAATGAAAAGTTTAGGAATATTTTCATAATTGTATTTGAAATTTAAAAGAGATAAGAAAAATAAATAAATTCTAGTTTGTTATGACTTCTATCATGGCGGTTATTGATCATATTTTTCTTTCCAGATTGGGTCGTTGATTTGTAATATCCTACGTTGAACCTTACCAAGGATATTTTTAGGAACTTCCGGGATAAACTCGATTATTGCTGGACACTTCCATTTTGTTAAGTTTTCTCGCGTCCAAGTAATCATTTCATCTTCCGTAATCTTACCGATGTATTCAGGTCTCAATTCAACCCATGCTTTTGTGATTTCGCCGACTTTTCCAGCAGGATCGGGTAGACCAGACACTGCTGCTTCAGACACTGCTTCGTGCTTCATTAACATCGATTCCACTTCTTTTGGAAAAACAGAATGTCCTGCTACTTTAATAAGTTGCTTCTTTCTATCTCTTATCTCAATAGTCCCATCTTCATTCATAAAACCAATGTCTCCAGTTAAGAGCCATAATTTTCCATTATATGTTTTAATAGTGTCGCTGGTTTCTTCTGGTTGATTGCGGTATTCGTACATAATTTGAGGGCCGTGCGTACAAATTTCACCAGTGTGTTCTTCTCCAAAATTAGTATCGTCCGGATTTCCTAAACAAATGGGTCCATCGTCAAAATTTTCAGTTGGCCAAATTCCCCATTCAGTGCCTGGTACAGGTAATCCAATAACTCCTATTGGACTTTCACCAAAGAGATTGCCTGCGCTAATGAGAGGCGAAGTTTCTGTTAATCCATAACCCTCTACAATATTACCTCCTGTGTTATTTACAAAAGCATCTCGTACAGGTCGATGTAGGGGACCAGCTCCTGACGCACATAATTTTAATTTGCCCATTACTCCAGGATATTTTCCTTTGATATCTGGAAAATCAGCTAATCGCTTAAATAAAATTTCAGCGCCGGCATAAACTAATCCTTCTGGGGCTGGTAACTTTTCAATGTGTTCTAATAATTCTTCTGTGGCTGGAGGCGTTGGAAACATCATTATCCATCCTCCAAATGCGATAGTTGCGTTCATAACTATTGTATGAGCAAAACTGTGAAAAAATGGAAGTACTCCAATGTTTCCTATTCCCGGTTTCTCACCACCAAGCCAATATTTGGCCTGTTCCGCATTAGAAACTGCATTAAAATGAGTTAATACAGCCACTTTTGGTACTCCCGTTGTTCCACCAGTCATAATATATGTAACTGGATGTGATTTAACATCGATTTCAACTTCAGGAACATTTGGGTTGGTGTCTATTAAATCCATAAAATTAACAGCGCCGGAGATATTTACTTTTCCCTTAGGAATGATTCCGAGTACCTTTCCTAATACGCGTTTGAAACCTAAACCATGAGCTAAATCAGCAAGATTAGTATATATAACTTTTTCAACGGAACTTTTACCAAGAATCTCTCCAATATATGGTAAATTTTTCTTTATTCGAGATTTACTCTTCTCGTCAAAGAAGGCATCGTAAGCAATTAAGTATTTAGCGTTAGTTATATCTAATTGGTGTAATATCTCTAGTGGTTTATATGTTGGATTAATTCCCGATGCGATTGCTCCTATTCTTGTTATTGCAAAATAAGAAACCACATATTGAATGCAATTTCCCATCAGCATAGCTACAACATCCCCCTTTTTAACACCTAGGTCGTGAAGAGCTGTTGCAAAGCTTAAAACATAATCGTGGAATTGACGGTATGTAACCCATGTCTCCAAAAACCAGATAAAATTCTGATCGCTATATTTTTCCACTTGGGCATCTAAAAATTGATTTATCGTTTTCTCTTCGAATTTAACGTTCTTTGGAACGCTATCCGGCCACCACTTTTTGAACCATATCTTATTTTCATTTACTTGATAAGTATCTTCTTTTATAATAGGTATTTTTATTCACTCTCGTTGTCATCTAAATTGTTTTAAATGTTTTAATGCATCGTAGTATATTATTTTCATTATTATAGAAATTAAGGAATAATTTACTTGATTACTCCATTCAAAAGCAAGAATTTTCTTTCTAGAAGTAGTTAAGAAACATATTTGAAAATGAAAAGATTCAAACTATAAAGAAATTGAGAAATTTATTTTTATTGCCCATATTTTTCTTTCCAAATAGGGTCGTTTATTTGGAGAGCACGCCTTTGAACCTTCCCTATGATGTTTTTTGGTAAATCTCCAATTATTGCAATATGTTGAGGTACTTTATAATGAGCCATATTTTTTGAAGCCCATTCTTTAATTGATCGTGGAGACAAATCAGAATCCTCCCTTATCGAAACCCATGCTTTTATAACTTCCCCGTATTCATCGTTAGGTAAACCTGAAACAGCCACTTCTAAGATATCGGGGTGTTTCATTAGAAGTTCTTCTACTTCCTTTGGAAAAACTGAAAATCCCTTAAACTTTATAAGTTGCTTTTTACGATCTCTTATTTCAATTGTACCATCTTCGTTCATAAAGCCGATATCTCCTGTTAAAAGCCAAGTTTTTCCTTCATATTGAAGTAAGGTATTAGCAGTCTCTTCAGGTTGATCTAAATAACATTTCATTATTTGAGGTCCGTAAACACAAATTTCTCCAGTATTTTCAACTCCAAAATTAGAATCGTCGGGATTTCCCAAACAAATCGGTCCTTTCGAGAAATCATCCGCATGGAAAATGCCCCATCCCGTTCCCGGAAAGGGCATGCCTATTACTCCTACCGGGCTTTCCCCAAATAAATTACCTGCACTTACCGCGGGACTAGCTTCACTTAATCCATATCCTTCAACAATTCTCCCTCCCGTATTCTCTATGAAGGCGTCTCTAACTTGCTTATGTAATGGTCCCGCGCTAGATATGCACAACTTTAATTTTCCCATTACTCCTGGGTATCTTCTATTCAAGTGTTTTAATTTAGCAAGCTTTATAAACAAAATTTCTGCCCCCGCGTAAATCAAACCTTCTGAACATGGTAGCTTCTCTATTTGCCCACATAGCTCGTCTTGAGATGGTGGTGAAGGAAAAAGCATCATCCAACCTCCTATTGCAATAGAAGTGTTCATGACAATAGTGTGAGCGAAACTATGAAATAAAGGGAGTATGCCTATATTTCCTATACCTGGCATCTCCCCTCCTAACCATTGCTTGCATTGTTCTGTATTCGATACAACATTAAAATGGGTTAATACTGCAGCTTTCGGTAACCCTGTGGTTCCCCCCGTCATAATATATGTAGCAACATCGTTTTTTACGTTAATACTTACATTTATATCGGCATCTCTTGGTTCAGTTTTCATAAGATCTTTGAATTTAATTGCTCCTTCGCAATTGCATTTTCCGGTTGGAATTTTTTTTAAGAATTTTCCAAGAAATTTCTTAGTTCCTAACATCTGAACTAAATCGACAAGGTTACTATAAACTACAATTTCGATATCTGTATTTTCAATTATAGGGCTGATGTAAGGTTCGTATAACGCATCTAACACGATTAACATTTTAGGTTTAACAATATCTATTTGATGTAAAATTTCCATAGGTTGGTATGTTGGATTTATACCGCTAACAATTGCTCCTATCCGCGTAATAGCATAATAAGACACGATGTATTGAATGCAATTTGGTAGATGAATAGCAACGACATCACCCTTCTTTATCCCTAAATCCACTAAAGCGGTAGCTAATCGTTTAACATGATCTTGAAATTGCTTATAAGTTACCCAAGTGTCGAGAAACCATATTAGATTGTGATCTGGATACTTCTCAACTTGGGCATCTAACATCTCATTCAACGATTTTTCTTCAAACTCTGCGTTGTATGACACATTTTTTGGCCACCACTTATGAAACCATATTTTATTCTCGTCAATTTGGTATGATTTGCTTGTGCTAGTATGCATATCGAGTCTAACCTTATTTTTTTTAATAACAATTGGTTAAGATTACTTTGATAACTCTGAATTTAAAATTATCCTTAACGATTTTAAAGCCAGAAAAATAAAAAAATAAAAAAAAGAGTGTTATTTAATTTGATTGAGACCTAAAATCTCGAATCTTTACGCCTTTTAATTAAAATGGTAGCAACACCAAGCAAACCGA
>JAUWZR010000264.1 GCA_030615235.1 Promethearchaeota archaeon | reverse complement strand
CGGAATAGTCGAAACCAGAAGTTCATTTCGGCAACGAATGAATGGGTTGTTAGTTATCCCAAAACCCTTCTGGCGATTGTATAAATGGTTGGGATACTGGCATCGGCGCTGTTGGTATTTCAGTAGTTATTAGACATCCAGTATCTTGTAAAAGCTGATAGCCGGTGTATGTTGGCTTTCCAGTACAAAAAAACGCTTTGAGATCTAAATAAACTAAATTAACTAAATTAACTTACTTTCTAATTTTTTCACTTTTTCATAGTAGTAATCATACCAGTTGATTTCTGATTTTTTGCGACCTTTCATAATCTTTTATTAATCCATTACTATAAAAAGCTATCTTTTTTATAGGTTTTAGGAATGTTCGCAGTTTGTTGGTAGTAGTTAGTAGTTAGTATAGTATAGTATAGTATAGATAGATAGATAGATAGGCATAACTTATTAATAACTATATCCCCATATAAAACTGGTGAAGTCGCTTGTTCATCTCGCCATTGACTCGGATATATTATATAGAGCAAAGCTTAATAAACTTAACCTTTCTAAAGAGTTTAATGATTATTTGAAAAGGATTTTAGACACTTCTTCATCTGTGATCAAAGAAGATGCAGATATAAGCAATGAAATAAAAAGTATCGAAGTGGAATTATTAGAAAAGGAAAGGCAATTAACTGCTTTAAAAATAAAAAAAGAAAATACAGATAAGAAAAAGGAAACTGAAAGACTTGAAAAATTGAGATGGAGAAAAGTTCCTGTGAAGTGAAAAAATGATGTTACAATTAATAGAGGAATTTAATCCTATTGGTAATACACCTAAAATATGGTGTGGTAAACTTGAAAAGGATGAAAAGGCAATATGCAAGATTTGTGGTGTAGAAATTCAAGACGAATATTGTTATTATGATGAAGAACGAGGTTTATTTAATTGTTTGAATTGCGTAAGAGATGGATTAGTAGATGGTGTGAAAACAGGATTTAAAATTCCATTACTTCACGATAGAAACCTATGCAATACAAAGACTATAAAATTGATAAGATGAAAAATATGGAATATAGAATTATTACTTGTTCCGATTGTGGTTGTAAAATATCAATACCAGAAGAACAATTAAAAAATCGAGATACGATTTCCTGTGGATGTGGCAATATTATCCAGCTAAAGCACCACCGATAATTTTATATGCAATTTCTGGATTTTCAATCCCCTCAATTAACCCTATATCCTTATCAATCTGCTTGTCATTCCAAACTTTTTTCATATCTTCATAATTAATAACATTCTCCTTTTCCGGCAAAGAAAACCTTATGGTTTCAATATACTCAAACCAACCCTTGCCTTTCAGATGACGCATCACGACTTTGTTTATTCTGACAACGCCGATCTGCAAAGTTTCAATTCCAAAGTTGCACAAGAACCTTGCAGATTTCAAGAGATAAGAAATATTCGGCAAGGTCATAAAAATAACATTTCTTCTAAAGCCCTGCGATTGCAGAATGTTTCTGAAAATCTTGCTCTGGATCTCAAACCAATCTTGGGCATTGTAACCTATACCGACCTCTTCTAATATCGCATAGCTATCGGTTGCAGTTCTCATAAATTTCAAGAAGGGCAATGTATCGAAAAAAACTTGTGATTTCACATCAAACTTTTTGTTTTCTACTTTCGATAATTCTTCGCAACTTTTTATGCTGAAATAAGTCTTGCTAGTCCTTTTAGATCCACAAACAACTATTACAGTATCCATACCCAGTTTTTTTCTGTATAAAATATGCCTAAACAATAACGCCAGTTTCGGATGAAAGTCGAATGGCAATGTATGCTCCTTTTGAAAAGTGATCAGCTTTTGAGATCCAAACTTGCTAAATCTCATCGCAAACTGTTTCATAATTTAATTAAGGCATAGGCACTTTATAACCTTTTGCTCTCGCTTTGCTGTGTGCGATTGCTATCGCTTGTTTTCTTGGATAACCGGCTCTTGTTTTTTTGCTAATTTCTCTTGAAATATATCTTCTTGCTTTTGGCGATATTTTCGGATTTGCCAAATATTTGTTATATGGCATAATTATCATTTCTTTTTTAGTTTATAAAATTATTGCGTCAAGTCCAAGTTTTCAACACAATATCAATAGGTAACATAGTCGTGGCGTGAAAAGTCAAGCTTGATTTCACAAATTTATAAACTAAATTTCTGTCATCTTACCTCGCTTTCTTGCTAGTTCGATCTGCAATTCCTTTTCCTTCATAGCCATTGCGTGGGCTTTGTCCGGATCGAAAGTGCTTAGTTCTTGGGCTTTTACAAACCAAACAGATGCCATAGCATCCAAATCGGTTTCATACATTTTTTCGTGTATTATATTCAAGTGGAATTTGGGATCTGTCATATCGTAAAAAACGCCCATAAATTGATCAGTAAAAACATCGGCAGGGATTATCAGTTTCTTCTTGTCGAACTCTTTTATCAATAACCCATCGAATATTTGTATGACTTCTTTTTTAAAGGGATTTAATACCTTTCCAATAAATTTCGGCTTGAAAACTATGATCACAACCGATTTGCTGAATTCATCTTTTATGCTTTTGCTTAAAGCATTAAGTTCCTTCAAAACCTTTTCGTCTTTTGTTTCCTTGAAATCCCTGTATTTCTGTGCAAAACTTTCCTGCGACTTTTGAATTTCAATACTTGCCGGATTTAAAACAAACCTTTTATAATTTATGATTTTGCCTAAGAATTTACTGCTGTGCCACAATTCCTTGAAAAACTTGGTCTTGTTCAATTCCATACTTTTTATTAATTTCTTTTTTTCCAAATCGCTTCTCTTCATAATTTTTGTCTTTGAAGAAACATTAACAAACATCTTAAAGATGAAAAAACCAACAACAACAATAGCGCCAATATAAATACCAAATTGCATTAGGAAAGCGCCTATGTCCATATTAACCATTTGTTTTTTGCTCTTAAATCTTATAATTTACCTTGTAGATCAAGACTTCATTCAGATTATAGACCAGTTCAAACGAGTCCCAATTTCTAACAAT
>JAUWZR010000309.1 GCA_030615235.1 Promethearchaeota archaeon | reverse complement strand
TTCCATTACTCCCAGAGCTGCGATTATTTGTTGTTGTTCTCCTATAGCACCCTCCATTTTATTTGATACTTCATCAAGTAGCCAAGGAAATTTTTCTAACATCTCCTTAATTCTCTTTTCTTTACCACTTGCGAAAATTTTCTTAAATTCTTCCCGAATTTTTTTCTTGTTTACCATTAGAGAG
The DNA here is from genome assembly GCA_030615235.1 of Promethearchaeota archaeon. Classification (GTDB taxonomy): domain Archaea; phylum Asgardarchaeota; class Lokiarchaeia; order Sigyniarchaeales; family SOKP01; genus SOKP01. Next base: position 1,926 of record JAUWZR010000309.1, on the reverse strand, counting down.
CACCTTTATTTATAAAAAGAAAATCCTTTATACAATTGATTATCTTTTATATTAAAGTTATATTATCTAAAAAAAAATTTATCTTTTTAATCTTAAGTATAAAAAAACAAACTGATGATTTTAGTATATGGCAAAAAAATCTTGTGAAAAACATAAAAATTTTAATTATTATTGTGAAGAATGCCAAAGAATAAATCAATTAACTGAGCAGAGATTTAAATACAGCCGTTTTAAAGGTAAAATTAGTCACAGAAGATTAATTCTCATTATAATTGTAATTATTGCTATAATTTCTGCGTTAGGAGTGTTCTGGTTGTGGCCCGCATGGTTTGGGAATATTAGCCTTAATGTACAATTATATAGCAGTAAAGCAGGTGGATTAGATTACTTAAATTTCTTTTTCTTAAACTTTTGGTCAACAAATTTCATATTTAATAAAACTGCCTTGATCGGAGCTTTTATAGGAAGTGTAATAATGAGTTTACCTCCTGAGAGAAACCTATTAACTCTAATAGGGACAAAATTACGATTTGGAAAACCAGCTAGATGGAAATCTTTACTATTTTGGTGGACAATTGGATTTGTTCTGTTCTATTTTTTGGGTTTACTCCTAAATGTTAATAATGGTGGTTTTTCTTGGACAATTTATTTAATTGAAAATGGAGAAATAGTTTTATCGCCTAATCTAATCCTTGACGCATTCAACGTAATTTTCAACCAAAACAACATAGATTTCATTACTATTTACATCTACTCTAACCTAGTTGTGCCAATATTAAGCTTTATAATAGGATGTATCATCTTTCGATTAATCCTAAATGTTGCCAAGTATGTATACCTACGAAGAAACGATTATTTAGTAATGGGCAATGTTTTAGTGATTATTGGCTTATTATGTGGATTAGGATTCGTATTTATCCCTACGCTTTCTTTGGATGGTATAAATCTGATTCAAATCCTTTCGCTCATTTTCGGATTTTTCTCGGTTACCACTTTAGGTGCTATCATTTATATATATGGAAAAACGCAATATAAAAAAGACTCTAAGAACTACAGATTTGTGCCGTACTCCCAAAAAAAACTGATTTTTGTTATAGTAATTGTAATCGTCTTTACAGTTTCACCATTGATATTTAGTATTGGACCGTTGTTAAACTTAAATAACACTGCTGTGTGGACAGAACAACAATGGACAAAAAAATACAAAAGGGAAGTCGAATGGACGAGAGTTACCGCGGGATTAGATATGTTTGAGGAACGACCAATTGTAAACTTTACTGAGTCATCCACAACTTCAGATGCTTTAATGGTCTCTCAGGTTAGACAATTCGATCAAAATTTTGCTGTCCAATACCTTGCTGCTTCAATAGGTTCCACTTTTGAAGGGCTTGCTGATTCTGACATCATCTATATCAATAACAAAGAATACTGGGTTGCACCAAAAACGGTTAGATTTTCTGAAATTAATGGTGATGCTGTCCAGACTAATACAGAGTTGTATGATCATGTGGAAGGATTTCTCGCTATGGATACCTTTACAGGCGATCTCGTGAATGTGACATTAAAATTCAATATCACTGAGAATTATCCGATATTTTTTGGAGAAAGTGAAAGTCAAAGGTATCTTGAACAGACATTAGGATTCTACGAAGAAGGATCGCTAGGAGCATACGATTCTGACATACTACTTGGTACAGAATGGTCACTAGGAATTCCTAAAAACGAATTTCGATATGAAGGAAATCCTGATGGGACCCTAACTGGCATAGAAGGCTTTTGGAAAACATTAAATATTGGATTGTTCGCATACGCATTTCAAACTGAACATCAATACCTAATTAATAGAAATGTGAGATCTAGAGTAAGTAATATCCTTCTTCCTCAATTAAGAATTGATAACGATCCATATTTAGTTTTTAATATAGA
>JAUWZR010000193.1 GCA_030615235.1 Promethearchaeota archaeon | reverse complement strand
GCAGGTCAGTATGCCCCGAAACCCCTGGGCTACACGCGGGCTGCAATGGTATGAACAATGGGCTGTGACTCCGAAAGGAGAAACCAATCCCGAAATCATATCTCAGTTGGAATTGTCGGCTGTAACCCGCCGACATGAACGCGGAATCCCTAGTAATCGTGTGTCATCATCGCACGGTGAATACGTCTCTGCTCCTTGCACACACCGCCCGTCGCTCCATCCGAGTGTGCTAAAAATGAGGTTTGGTCAATTTGGTCATATCGAGTTTCTAGTATGCGAGGAGGGAGAAGTCGTAACAAGGTAGCCGTAGGGGAACCTGCGGCTGGATCACCTCCTATTTTTAAATATTTCAAATTTTTCAAATTTTATAAGGGTTCTTAGTTAACTTTTAATCTTTTTTTTGTTAGGGCCTGTAGATCAGTAGCAGATCGCTTGACACACAACAAACTATTAGTTTGATGCAAGAATTGCACTCAAGAGGTCACGGGTTCAATTCCCGTCAGGTCCACTTAATATCTGCTAAAATCAAAAAGCTACAAAATCTCTCAATCAAAATAAAACCGTGCAATTACCAATTATTAAATGAAAAATACTAAATTCTTAGTAAATTCAAATAGAATAGAAAAAAATCAGAAATTTTTTTAACATACATTATATTTTATAAATTAATAATATGACGTTAAAAAGCTATTTTTTACTGATTTTATTATTTGTCTTTCAAATAGATTTGGACCCAGAGGAAGAAGCATTTAATTTTATTTTAGTCCTTTTAGGGATATTATTGCTAATAATAATCTTAGTCTATATTTTGTTAACTTCCAAGCAAGAATAATTCTCTTATTTAGCAGTAACAATTTTAATTATATCATTATGTTTTAATTCATAGTTTTCTCCTAACCTTCTCTTTGATCTGGCATCGATCCCAAAAATGAAGTGATCCGCTATTTCAGTATGAATTTTTTCTCTAACAAAATCTCTTAACAATGTACCTTTCTTAACCAAAAATGCGTCTGGTAAAATATTCCCTTTATTATCTGAGAATTTATTAATATCCGCTATAGGGTAAACACAAATTTGGTTCAATATAGAGAAAACTGTAAAATCCAATACTGCCTGAACACCTGTTTCTTTAAAGGGGTTAATAATTTTATCTTGAATATTTTTTAATCCTTCTAATTCTTTCTGATTAAATCTTTCGTCATCTAGAATTTTGAAACTATCTGAACCAGGAATATATTCGATTTTTTTTTCTTGGTGATATGTTCTTAAAAAATATTCTGCCAAAGCACTGCACGGAATGATTTTCTCCGTATATTTATTCCTTAATCTATTTAAATTTTCCATTCCATTTTCTCGATCAATTTTATTTGCTGTTATGACAATTGGTTTTGATTTTTCTCTCAAAATTTTAGAAAAATTTGAGAGGTCACTATCTGACCATAATGATGGATTTAACTCGTTTAAACCTGTGTTTTTTAATGTTTCTGTGATTTGGTTTCTATTAATTTTTATACCGGAAAGTCTTTTATGAAGTTCCTCAATAAATTTTTTATTTTCCCGTGCGTGTGATTTCAGGAATTTATCCCAGTCCTCTCTTTCTAATATCTGTTTAAACCATAGATTAATCTCTTTTTCAAGAAATATAATGTCATCGTAGGGATCATTTTCACCCATTTTTATTCTTTTACCCATTTTATCCAAAGATCCACTAATATCGATTATATGAAGAAGAGCATCTGCTCTAATCAAATCGTTAAGGAATTGATTTCCTAACCCTTTTCCTTTATGAGCATCTGGAACCAATCCCGCTACGTCGAGTACATTAACAGGAATAAAACGATTCCCATTAACACAGTAAGAGTTTTTTGGATTATCGTCAACATTCAATTCTTGACAGACACATTTTGTTTTTATGTACGCTACGCCTTTATTTGGTTCTATCGTAGTAAAAGGTAACTCACTCATTTTAGCATTTGTTAAACAAGCGGCATTTAAAAAGGTCGACTTACCTGCACTTGGTTTACCAACTATACCTATTAAAAAAGTCATTAATGAGTAAAAGAATTTTAGTGCCTTAAAAATTATTTGTGTTTTTCCTGATCATTGTATAACTTCTTGATGTAGATATCAAATTCGCTACTTTCACCATCATTAATGACATCAACTAAATCGTTATTAAATGAACGATCTAAATCATCAATTTCTTTAGAATGTATACCTTTAGCATTTTTAAGTTTATTTCTAAAAGAATTTATTCGCAAAATCGTTTTAAATATTAAAACTTTAATCATACCATCATTATGAATTACTGGATTATTAGATTTATGAGTATCTAACGATACTAAATCGGAATTCTTTTGTTTTTTATCTAAAATCATCTTGTTTTTTCTACTTATCTCCGAAACTGTTAATGCGTTCCGTTTTATGTAAGGTATTCCGAGTAGAAACGGTTCTTTTATTGAATTTACCCGGATAATACAATTTCCTTCATCTATTATAGATAAATAACTTTTCTTTTCAGATTTTAAATTTAAAAGCTCACACATGATGTCTTTTTCTATATGGTTTTTAAAAGTTAATACTACACCATTATTCGCTAATATCTCCTTACTAATATTTGGGCGAGTTGCTATAGTTATTAAACATTCTCCCGTACCTCTCTGCAGTAGAGCAATGTCTTCTAAATAACTCGTTAATTTTGACTTTTTAGTTAAACCTTGAGGGGCAAAATACTGGGCATCTTCAATTATGGTGATGTGATTTATTCCATCATAATTAGTAGCACCTCTGATTAAATTTCTATCCCATAAATACTTTAAAACCATGTTTAAAAAGAATAATGCATCTTCCTTTTCTCCTCCAAGCCGGATAATAGAACTCAAGTCTAAAATTACTTTCCTATTAAAGAGTTGTGATACGGTGAGTTTAGAATTCGAATCAAAAACAGCTCTCAATGGTCCAACTGCGAATCGCCTAATCCTATTATTTAAACTAATAAGTGTTTGTTTTAGCATCGGAATTTTATCTCTTTCATCTTTTAAATAATCACTACAACATTCTTGAAATCCTTCCCAACTCCTAAAATCTTTGTTTTCACAGACTTTTGTAAGAATATCAATTAAAACTCTTTCCATTTGAGGTGAATATTCAGCGTTGTCATTTAAGAACTGACCGCTTCTAATTATATCAAAAATTCTTTCAGCATGGATCTTTGGATTAGCTCCCAAGGGATCGAATAAATTTATCGAAAAATTTTCACCTGGCCAAAGAATTAATAGGTCCTTTATGTTTTCTTGCAAAAAGTGATACTCTCCCTTAAATTCTACTAAAAAAAAAGGTTTTTTATATTGTTTCGTAAGATTGATGAGAAAATTTTGCATAAAATTGCTTTTTCCAGTACCTGTTGTGCCACAAATAAACATATGTTTTTCAAGGTCTTTGAATGATAATAAAAAATTGTATTTCTTAGAGTTTCCTTTTAAAATTCTTCCAATTTTAATCGATCCATCCTTTGAAGCTTTATGTGAAGGCACTTCTAAATCTATTAATGTTTTTTCAATCTTGAAGCAATTTAGTAAATATAGAATGATGGAACAACAGAAGAAGATAACAGTAATATTAAAATTAAAGATATCAGTTATATAATAAGTGAAATTTTCTAACACATAATCAGAATCTTGTAGAAGAAACAGAGGAAACTCGGATATTAAAAAGAAGATTGTGAAGAAGAAACCCACTAATATAAAGTATTTAATCTTGAAGGAAGTGTAACCTCTTTTCTTATAGAAATAATACACTAAGTTAATTGTTAAGCATATTGATGTTAAAATAAAAAAACTACTAACCATTTAAAATTTGTAAGAGAAAGAAGTTTTAAACTACACATACTTTTATTAACAACATTAAAAATTCTTAAAAAATTAAACAAAGTTTTTAATCTAAATCAGATATTATGTGAATTGCCCTTTCATAACAATCTTTATTCTGGTTTTTATTTAGAGCAAAAAATAATTAAATTAATACCAAACTTATATTGTCTTCAAGTCTCCAAAGAAAAGAAAAGGAAGCGTTTGAAATCTCTAACACTAATCTCTCCTTGATCTCGATAAGAATAAAGTAAATCGGTTTTCAGTCACACGAATAAAGATTTATAAAATTTAAAAATGAAAGAAAAATATATATCTTATAAAAAGAATCCAATTATGGCATTATTTCTGATTGACCAGGCATTTATCTCACATCTTTTAATTCTAAACGCTTTAAATTTTAAATCATTATATTAATTCAAAATATTTATTTAAACTCCTAAAAAAAGAAATAGAGAAATTACATCTATATTAAATCAGAAGGAAGAACTGGCTTGGTAAGCAGATCTATAAAATTTTTAATTGAGGGAAATTCACCATATTTATCCATTATTAGTTTACTTCCAATGAAGTACGAAAAAGTAGTAGTTGAATATACAGTACTATTTAATAATTTTATTCGATTATCGATTTCTTCTTTACTAAAGATTTCTAAGCTGGTTGCATATCTAAATAATTTTTCTTCACTCCATTCATCAATAAGCGAGTGATAGGCAAAGTCATACAAAAATAGATCCATTTTTCTTTTTACTCGATATTGTTTGATTATTGTATCAAGAGGATCTTCTGTTAATGTGTTTGGACAAAACTCTTTTAAACTAATTTCTGCTTGGTCTCGATAAGAAAAAAGCACATTGATAGCCAAATTTGCTATACCTTCACTAATTAGTAATTTGGGTGAATTTAATAGTAATATTGAATGTTCGAATTGAGAAAATTTACGATATAAATAATATTCCTTGATAGTAAA
>JAUWZR010000170.1 GCA_030615235.1 Promethearchaeota archaeon | reverse complement strand
ATCTCTCTTCTATATTTTTAGTTTCTAAATTTTTGATGATGATACGGTCACCTGCTTTTTGACCCAATTTTACCGCATCTTCAATATTTAAAACTACATCTTTAGTATTTCCTGTCTCAAAGTTAATTGTTTTTACTTTTAGCTTCATAATGAACAACCATCGCTTGTTTAATTATAAATTAGATTTATTGGTTATATAACTTTAAGTAAAATTTCTTAGTATGCATGTATTTTACTTTATTTACTCAAGTTAGTATTTTTCCATTTAATTTATTTATATCCTTTAATAAATTTAATTAAATACTATCAAATGAGATTGATTATGAATAAGTTTGAAAAAGCTCAAGAGGTACTCCGTGAACTAGGTGGAGATGGTTGGTTAATAATATGCGTAGAGGATAGTGATATTAATTCCCGTTTCATGATAGGAGTCGAATCTCACGCTCGTCATTATATTTATGTTGCGGCAGATGGAAATCATAAGATAGTTGCAGTTGAAATGGAGGCTCCTATGATAGAACGCTCTTTAAAAAAGAAAGGAGTAAAAGCTGAAGTATTTTCGTACAAATCTATGAAAGAATTAGATGGGTTACTGAGTCCTATTGTTACAAAAACACGTGTGGCTTTAAATTTCGGAGAAAATGTTTTGAGCCCAGAGGGAACGGGATTTGCAGATTTTATTAATGCTGGAGATTATTTATCCATGAAAAAATTGGCTCCCCAAACAGAATTTATATCAGCAGCGCCAATTATAGGAGCCTTAAGAGCTGTAAAAACTCCAGATGAATTAAAGGATTTGCGAAATGTATGCAAAGCCACTATAGAAATTCTAGAGACAATACCCGATTGGGTAAAAGTTGGTATGACAGAAAATGACATAAAAGCGAAATTAGAATATGAGTACATGAAATTAGGAAAACCCTCATTTGGTTCAATAGTTGCTACTGGAGCTCATTCGGCGGATCCACACCACAATACTTCTTTGAAGAAAATCGAGCAAGGAGTCTTGTTAATCGATTCGGGTTTACAAATAGATGAGATGAGTTCTGATATTACTAGGACTTTTTGGGTTGGTTCGAATCCTCCTGAAGATTTCATTAAAGCATATACTGCTCTTTATGAAGCGAAGAATGTTGCTACTGATTACTTTACCGATGGAACTCCAAAGAATTTACCTGCGCTAAAATGCAGAGAACATCTAACTGCAAAAGGGTATGATCATGAAAAACTGTTTTTTCATGGGTTAGGACATTCCCTTGGATTTGTAGCTCACGATATTGGGGGGGGCGTAAGCTGGAAAGTGCCTGAAAAGTATAAGTTTAAAGAAAACATGGTGTTTACCAACGAACCAGGTTTATATTGGAGAGATAAATGGGGAATTAGATTAGAAGATGATATCATAGTTGGTAAGGGTAAATGCGAACAAGTTACTAAAGTATCAAAAATTCCGATTCTAATTTAATTTGAAGTAGAAATATTTTACATCTTTATAGAAAAAGGAAATTCCTTTATTTCTTCTATTTTATTTTGGTCTGGATCCACAAACATAATTAGAATTTTAATGACATAATCTCCAGCTTCAAGCGGTTTAAGGTTGATCTCCCATTTTATATCTTCGTTAGATCTAAGAGAATATATTTGCTTATTCGTGGTTCCCCTCATAATTTTTAATTGTTCCGGAAATTCAACATTTAACTTCAAATCTAACGCTTCTCCTTCGCTCTGGTTTTCAATTGTAATCTCGAGTGGAAAGGTTTGATCGAGGAGAGGAGGTCTTAAATTTCTTATTGATGCAGTTAATGTAGCAGGAGGAGAAACCAAGTTAGGTATTATCGATTGAGTTTCATACAGAAAAATCAAATCGTTATTTAACTCACAAGTAAGCACCATAGGACCGATTCTTGAATTGTCGACTTGAAAATGAGGTTTAATTTTGAATTGTAAGTGAGTTTCCTTACCTATATCTAAAGGCAACGGAACGCTAGGTTTATTATTTGTTGCTAAATTATCAGACAAATTTATTAAAAATTTAGTAATAATAAATTGGTTCAATTCAAACTGATAGAAAGAGTCGTTTATGATTTCTACTAGAGATTTTGTATCAAAGTTTAAATCTAAATTAAGAATTTCATTGGTGGTGTAAGATTCTTTGTCTAATTTGAATGTGGTGATAATACTTAGCTTAATATGCGTTATTAGTAATATATATTTTAATAGTTTTAATTCTACTTCTCTAAATTTGTAATTTCCAATATTATCTTTGATTTTTTTGACATATTTTAATTCAGTATCTCTCAAAGCCAGAGTAATCTCGGAAACAAGCTTAATCAGCGGATGCTCTTTAAAAAATTCTTTATTAACCTTTTTACTTGTTCTCTTTAAAAACTCCAACCCTTCGTTTGGAGTTCCCTTGACATAGGAACACAAGTAAGAAAGCACGGAAAATATGACATAATTTGAGTTTCTATCCCCTTCACGCTTGAGTTTAGGAATGAGATTCAATGCTTCCTTATAAATCGGGTTTGCATCAATGAATTTATTTGCCCGTAAACAAGCTTCTCCAGATTGTCTAAATAACTCTATAGTGGTATCAAAACGTCCAATTTCCATAAAGATTTTTGCACTATTCATGAAACAGACTTTTGCTTTTTCGTATTCGTTTAAATTAAGCAATAAATTCCCGGCTAAATGGTAACCTTTGCCTGCTTTTTTAAATTGTTTCGCTTTATACAGTCGCTCAGCTTTTAGTATCTGGTTTTCAATAGCTAATCTTTGGTCCTTTCCCATTAAAAAATCACAATAATAATTAATTAATTGTGAAATTAAAAATTAAGGGATAAATTTGACTTTTATAGTAGTTAAAAGTAAAATAATAAAAAAAAAAAGATATTGTTTGATTATTCTTTCTGTTTATAGTGCCATAAGTATTAGTAAAAACGCGATTAAAATGATTGTTCCTCCATATCCGACAACTGGAAAACCTGCTGCAAATGGTGATACCCAAGTAAAGATGACAAATCCTATTAGTAAAACTAACCACCAGGAATAGTCTAAGACTTTAAAATCTACGACATCAAATATTATCAGAAGTAAAATAATAAGTAAAATCAAACCAAAAACTCCATTGACAATATTGATAGCTCCTCCTGATAAAAACAATATGAAACACTCATAGATTGAAAAACCGATACCTACTAGTACTACCATTTTTGAAGCTTCGTATGTTTTCTTTTGCATAATCAGTTCAATTAAAGCTGCCATACATAAAATAATTGCAGGTAAATAATTACCAATGAAAAAGTATGCGAATAACAATAAAACGACACCAAAGATAAGTATTATCCACCATTGATAAGGAATCTTTACCGGTCCAAAATCAATTAACTCTAATGATACAAAGATTAAGAATGCAATTACTAAACAGATTATTCCCCAGAGAAAATATAGGGGATCAGCGCCAGCACTATAAAAGTAGGAAATTCCTAATGCAAGCGTGTAGAGCATACCAATGAACGCGAGTAATTTTTGTGCTGTAATCTTTTCTGTTGATACTTCATTCATCTCTATTCACTTTTCTATTTTTTTTTTAAATACTCTTTTAATTTCGTAAAAAATTGAGATTAAAAATAACTAGAATCACGAATTTATAAAGATTTACACATTTTTTATGATATTATTAATAGGATTTCAATCCTAAAATCAAAAAATTAAAAAATAGGGGGTAAAACTTTTTTTTACCGAAACCATTGCAGAATGGTCCGTCTTCTCGCGACTATTATTTTTTCGCGAAAATCATTCCTTCGGTTTAATCTTTCTTCTTTTTTTCTTCAGAATCTTTTTTCTCAGCTTCTTTTATTAGAGATTCTTTAATAGGGTTGGTTCCTAGATTCTCTATTATTCCAGATACTCGGGTGACTTCTTCTTGAAATTTTTGACCCTCAGCTGCACTACAGCTAAACATTTGGATTCTCTCTGGTGCTACTCCAGCTGTTTTTAAAATTTCCCTTGTATATTCTACATTTCTTGCCGCTACTAAATTCCCAGTTTCATAGTCACATTCTCCTTCGTATCATCCAGCAACTATTACGCCATCTGCTCCTTTGCCAATAGCTCTCATCATTAGACTGGGAGTAACTCTCCCTGTGCAATTTATCCTTATCGGTCTAATTGTTGCGGGATATTGAGCTCGAATCGTACCGGCCATGTCTCCAGCACCATAACCTCATTTCCAACACATAAAGGCTAAAATCTTTACTTGGTCTTTTACATTCGTTGTCATATTTTACACCTCTCTATATGTTTTCCAATATAGCATCAATTTGTTTTTCGTATTGGGGTTCACGGTAGTATCTCAAAGTTATTGCTTCTGAGGGACAATTAGCTAAGCACGCGCCACATCCTCTACATAGGATTTCATTCACTTCAGCACCATCAGGTTCTACTTTAATAGCATCGTAAGGGCAGTTAAGTTGACATAATCCACATTTCGCACACTTTTCATTATCAACAGTTGCACGAATTAAGAGAATTCGGTATTTATCCTTCATCATTAACCTTGCTAAAGAAGACGCAGCTGCTCTTCCTTGCACTATTGAGTCTGAAATCGCTTTAGGCCCTTGAGATACACCAGCTAGCACTATTCCTGGAATTTTTGTATCGATAGGGTTTAATCGCGAATGAAATTCCTTGAAAAACCCATCATGACTTTTCTCAAGTTTCAAAATGCTCGAAATCTTTTCAATCCCCTTAGCTGGCATCATGGCACAAGATAATACAACTAAATCGTACTCAAATTCTTTTAATTTAGTAGTTCCAACCGTGTTTTGTATTACAACCTTAAGATTGTGTGTTTCGGGATCTTCTTGAAGCCGGGACACATTTGTTCTAATGTATTTTATTCCTTCTTTTCGAGATGCTGTGAAGTATTCCTCGTAATCTTTCCCAGCTGCTCTTATATCCATGTATGCTACAGTGACATCTATATGGGGAGCGTGTTGCTTAATGAGTTTTGTATTCTTAACTGATATCATACAACACACACCAGCACTGCAGTATGTTTTCCTAGTTAAATCTCTTGAACCAACGCATTGAATAAACAAGACATTTTTCGGTTCTTTTCCATCAGAGGGACGTTTTAAGTGTCCAACTGTAGGTCCGTTAGGTGCTAATATCCGTTCAAGTTTTAATTGAGTGATTACATTAGGATAGACATTGTATCCTAAATAACCCGTTTCTGGTTCATATTCGTCCCATCCTGTTGCTACAACTATCGAGCCAACCTCGATTTCTAGAATTTCATCTTCTTGATCGAAATCAATCGCTTCTACTTCACACGCTTTTATACACAATCCACATTTGATACATTGCGTCATATCGATTTGTGCCAGCATTGGAACTGCCTGTGCGAAGGAGGCATAAATTGCTCTCCGGGGATTCAGTCCTTCGTTAAATTCGTTGTATCCGTAAGCAGGACAGACCTCCCAACAAGCACCACAGCCGTTACATTCGTTATTTACATACCTTGCCTTTTTCCGGATTTTTACCTTAAAATTACCTACAAATCCAGTTACTTCTTCTACTTCGCTATAGGTATGTAAATTTAATCCCGGCGTTCTTGCTGTTTGGAGCATTACAGGACCGAGAATTCATATACTACAATCGTCCGTAGGGAAAGTTCGGTCAAGCATTGCCATTTTTCCGCCAATCGTTGGTTT
>JAUWZR010000101.1 GCA_030615235.1 Promethearchaeota archaeon | reverse complement strand
ATAGAATTTCAATTCTTAACCAATCCAGTGAGATTTATTGGTAACGATAACGATAATGTAACCCAAATGGAAGTTATTAAAATGAAATTAGGAGAACCTGACGAATCGGGTAGGAGAAGACCAATTAGAATTGAGGGTTCTGAATATTTGATAGACACAGACACAATTATCATCGGAATCGGAACAGGAGCTAATCCTATCTTAACTAAGTCAATCCCCGAGTTAAAACTGAATAAATGGGGCTACATTGAAACAGATGAAAATGGCCAGACAAATTTTGAAGACATTTTTGCTGGTGGAGATATTGTAACAGGCACAGCTACCGTAATAACAGCTATGGGAGCAGCTAAAGAGGCAGCACATGCAATAGATAAGTATTTACAAGAAAAATATTTAGATAAAAAATAGATTTTTGTTATAATTAGCTTATTTATTCCCTTGAGGGCATACTTTTAAACAATAAGAACAAAAATTATTGTTCAATAAACTTTCCATGCATTTTGAGCGATCTATGTGGGTGAAAATGCCAGAACCTTTTATTTTCTCAATTGGCTCTTCATAAGTAGCTCCACCTAAACACTTTTCTATACAAACACCGCAATTCTCGCAAAAATCTTCCATATCGCTAAGATCTACTTTCTTTGTTTCGGGGATATTGGCATCCGTAGTTATCGCGCTCCACCTTTGTCTTGGTCCGAACTCGGGACTAATAATTAACCCGTTCCGTCCCTTTATTCCTAACCCCGCAGCTACCGCGTGAGCTGTAAACAAGAGTTTTCCTCCAAAAGGATGATGAGCTTCCGTCTTGTAACCTTTTTCTTGTAAAAATTGCGTTAACTCAATCGTTTTTTCCCCTAAGTCGTAATACACTCTAAACGCTTCAATACTAACATGAACGCTTGGCGCTGTTTTAATCTTTTCCCAATCCATTTCCATCCCAAGAATTATCGCGTTCTTTCCTACAATTGGAAGGTTTTTGAAAATATAGTTTTCTAACACGGGCGTATAACCAATAAGTTCAATACCTTTTTCTTTAGCTAAATTCTCAAACTCTGTCCAAAATTCTGGTGTCGTCTCGGTCTTGTTATTATCGCCATTTTGATATTTCGTTTTGTTGGCCTTTTGGAAGCCTTTAAATGTCCCTCTTAAATACTTACTATATTCTTTTGCGGTTTCTCTGTCCAACTTCTGTTCGGTTGATAATTTCATCATAAAGAGCTCTTTCGGAACAACAAAGACTAAATCATTGTTCTCTCCAACAAAAGTCGGTTCAATTTTTTCAGTTTCCATGATAATACTTCAATAATTTATAATACTAAAATTTTTACTTTAATCTGTCGTACCAAGAATTAATAGAGAGAAAATTAATTACATGATTCAAAATATTAGGGCTCCTAAATATAAGTGCCCATTTTGTAATAACTCGTTAGAAACAAGATTCACTAAGTGCTTTAATGTTTATTGTCAAGGCTATAAATTTAGCACAGATAATTTAGTTACTTTTAGGTTAAATCCAGAGTGAGGCGTTTACTCCCTTGAGGACACACTTTTAGACATTCATTTCTAGGTAACAGTTATCTGTTTATACTAGGGAGATTATTTAAGATCTAAGAAAAGGAATATATTCATATTTTAATTATACATTTTTTTCTTTTTACATACTTGGATTCATTCTCATTCATTTTTCCTTTAATTTGTTTAGCACAAAAAATTTCGTTTAAATAAATTTAAATAAATTTTTTTTGATATTATAAGTGAGTTCAAAAAATAGTAATTTAAATTTAAGAAATCAAATAACTCTAAAATTTTCATTATATTTTTCACTCTATTTTAAATTGGAAGATTTTTATGGATGAATATAAATTAAAAGAATTTAATGAACAAATATTCAATGCCTTTAAAGCTAAGGTTGAAAAATCAAATAAAATAATTAGCGACTTAGAACAGGATGTGAAAGTTAAAGAAGTTGAACTAAATTTCCTAGCAAAGAAATATGATGACGAAATTACGCAATTAAATAAAATAATGGAGAAGTCTAAAGAGCAAATTCAAGAATTGAAAAATCGTATTTATGAACAAGAAAAGGAGTTAAGTAAGAAAGAAAATGAAACTAAGCTATTAAACAATAAATTAAGGGGCCTTAAAGAGGAGTTTGCTTCAACTAAAGAAGAAAATAAAGAGTTTCTTTCACAAATTGAGACTTTAAAGAATGAAAATGATTTAAAGGACAAAAATATAGGAGAACTGAAACCACAATTAGCTGATACAACGAACTCGTTATCATTAAAGGAAGAAGAACTTCAATCTTTACAGAAGTTAGTTGAAGAAAAAGAGAAGATTATTGAAGAGCAGAAAACCAAACTTGAAATGGTAGAAGCAGAATTATCAACATTTAAACCTCTTGAATTAGATTTTAAGGGAAAAGAAAGGCTTCGGTGTCCATCATGTGGAGCGGTTGGAAAAGATATTAAGGAAGAAGAAGATAAATCACAAATACTAGATTACATTGGACATTCTCCTATTTATGCCAAAATTCGACTGTGTAAAAAATGTGGCACTTTAGTACACGCAAAAAAAGCAAGAACGCTTAGATAATATCGATAAATTAAAAGAAGAAATTCGTTTTCTTGAAAAGGATATAGCAAAAGTTGAAATAAAATTAGACAATTTGGCTTTTGATTACGACGACTTAAAAACTGATATGAGCAAGAGGAATTTAGCTAAATTTTATACTAATTTAGATGCGTTTGCAATCATTCGATTTTCTGAATAACAGAAATTACCTTTTCTGGCTAAACTCGTTTTTGAGATGAGCAAGAAATGTATTTAAATGAATTTCAATATTATTTACTAATGATAATTTCCCGCTCTAAAAATCATGAAAATAAGTGGTCAATTTATCAACACTCCTTTAAAGGAGTATAAGGTCCAGGTTGATTGGCGGAGCATTATGAATTATGCTGCTGCTGTAAACGATGATAATCCAAAATATTTTAATGATGAGAGCGAAAATGGTATTGTAGCCTCTCCCATGTTCCCTGTGGCGGTTACTTGGCCAATTATGGAAAATTTATCAGATTACATTAATTCAGAAAAATTTCCTTTAAGAGTATTTGCAACTGTCGTCCACTATTACGAACACTTGAAAATTTATCGATTAATTAGACCTAATGACGAGATTAAAATCCATGGTAAAATTATAGCTATTTTACCCCATAGAGCTGGAACTCACGTTACACTTCGACTAGATGCTACAGATAAAAACAATAATCTCATATTCACTGAGTATAACGGTGGAATGCTAAGAGGTGTAAAATGCGTGGGAGGTGGTAAAGGAGAGGAATCACTTCCTAATCGTACAATCCTTAAAAGCGATGATGAACC
Organism: Promethearchaeota archaeon; assembly: GCA_030615235.1. Classification (GTDB taxonomy): domain Archaea; phylum Asgardarchaeota; class Lokiarchaeia; order Sigyniarchaeales; family SOKP01; genus SOKP01. The sequence goes on along the minus strand of JAUWZR010000101.1, from coordinate 5,503 downwards.
TGTTTGGAAGACAAATGTCTATATCGATAAATTAAGATCTTTCGTGTACGATGGTTGTACTGATATAGTTTTCCCTATTCATACATCAAAAAAATTTGCTCATTTTGTCGGGTTACCAAGTATTATCCTGCAAGGTACTGCAACATTAGCTTTTGCTGTAAAAGAAATTATTAATACTGAATCAGAAAGAGACCCAAATAGAGTTCGAGAGATTGCATGTAATTTCTCAGGCATGGTTTATCCTGATTCAAACATATCGATTCAGGTGAAAAAGAAGAAAGAAACCGGAAACAGTAAAGAAATTTTCTTTGAGGTTTATAATCACGAAAATCGAAAAGCGATAAGGAAGGGTTATATCTTATTAGAGAAATAATTTCAACAGATATAAGCGACCCATTTCAATGCTATAATTAATTAGAAAAAAGAATTAGTTGAGATTTTATTACTTTACTTTTTTTAGAGCATCTTTTAGTGTTAGTTCAAAGCTTTCTAAAATAAAATCGGTATCTTCTTCAGTAACAACTAAAGGAGGTTTAATTTTCGTTACATTCCTTCGTCTTAGTTTACCTGTGGCGGTTAGGATTGGCATACTCGGTCCTAAATATAAATTGTGCTCTGGAGCGAGTAAAATCATTTCCTCAGAAAGTTCCGTAAAAGGCTCACGAGTTTCTTTGTTTTTCACGAACTCTATTCCAATAAACAATCCAGGACCTCTGATATCTCCAATTTCTTCGTATTCTTCTTGCATTTCTAATAAGCGCTTAGTGATCTTATTACCCATTTTTTCGCAGTTTTCACCATATTTTGCTTTTTCAATAACTTTAATTGCTGCCAGGGAAGTAGCCATTGATAAAGGATCAGAACTAAAGGTGGTGTGCTCTTCCGAAGGACCAAATCTTTTCTTTATTTTTGGTGATGCAACTAAAACTCCTAACGGATACCCACCTCCGATTCCCTTAGTAAATGTCATCATATCTGGGGAAACATCCAAGTTCAATTCCTTTTGGTATCGCTCGGTTATTGTGAAATATTTTCCACATCTCCACATGCTCGTTTGACATTCATCATATATTAAGAACACCTTTTCCTCTTCACAGACTTCTTTTAATTTTAGTAAAAATTCGGGGGGTGCTGGTATCTGGCCTCCAGCTGCTTGAATTGGCTCAAGCATAATTCCTGCAAATCTTTTTGGTGCCATTCCTAGTATATAGTTTTCTACTAAATCAAAACATTCCAAATTACAGCTAGGATCCTTTTTACCATTTAATCCTCCTTTATAATTCCATAAACATCTATAACAATAGGGATAAGGCATTCTTGTGAAGTGTTCGTGACCAAAACTAGTGAAACGGTTTATTCCATGCATTGGTTGAGTGGCCGTAGTCATTACTAAAGTGGAGCCGTGATAACCGCCCCAAAAAACTCCAAAATGGTCAGCCCCTCGGGATGCCATCATTGCTAATTTGATTGCTGCTTCATTTGCTAATCCGCCACCTTGATTATTTAATGAAACCCTTCCTCCTTTAAGTTTCCCGGGAGCTAATTCTGCGATTTTGTTTACCAATTTTGCTCTAGCAGGAGTTAGTACGTTATATCTTACGTGATTTAGTCTAATCATTTGTTGATAAGCCGCATAGTTAACATCTGGGTGTGCAAATCCGAGACTTAAAGTCCAATTCATCGATGTAGCATCAAGAATCTCTTTTACATTGCCTTCTTTATCAATAACTTTCACCCACGAAGATCCTGGTTCTTTTGCTTCTATAGCAGTTAAAGCTTCATAAAAAGAATTAAGTGCGTGTTTATCAAACTCAATAAGTTCTTCCTCGTTAATTCCTGATGAAATTCTCTCAATTTCTTCTTTACTTAAAATTTTAGGTTCAATTTCCTTCATAATTAATATAAAAATAATTTATTTTTTTAATTTAAATTTGAGAGCATAGTTTTTAAAAATAATGGTAATTACCCTAATAAAATATGGAATAAATGATTATTCATGAAACAATTCTCTCTTCTTATCAAGCCAGCCTCGGCTGATTGCAATCTAAGATGTGAATATTGTTTTTACATAGATCATCTAGAAAGTGGAAGTAAGAACCCTCGAATGTCTGATGAGATATTGGAACTCATGATAAAAAGTTATATGAGTACTGATCAGAATAAACAATATGCTTTTGGATGGCAGGGTGGAGAACCTACTTTAATGGGGCTTGCTTTTTTCAAAAAAGCCATAGAATTCCAACTGAAATACGCCCCCCCGGGATCTTCAGTTAGCAATGGGCTTCAAACTAACGCCACAATGATAACAGAAGAAATGGCAAAATTTTTTGGAGAATACAAATTTCTCCTTGGAGTTAGCTTAGATGGACCAGAATATCTTCATGATTACTACAGGAAAACCATTGGTCAGAAGCCGAGTCATGCGCTAGTGATGCGTGGTATAGAGCATCTCAAGCAAAATGGTGTTGAATTTAATATTTTAACTTTAATTAACAATAAGACGGTAAAAAAAGCTAAAGAAATTTATCGTTACTTTTGCGATAAGGGTTTTTATTTCCATCAATATATTCCCTGTGTTGAATTTGATGCGGGTGGTAATCTTAGACCATTTTCTATTAACGGAGAAGAGTGGGGAATGTTTCTATCAGATTTGTTCGATGAGTGGATAAAAGAAGATGTAAATAAAGTTTCTATTCGCTTGTTTCACTCTATTATGGAATATTTGGTGCATGGGCAGTACAATGTCTGCTATATGGGAGAGAATTGTGTTAAGTATTTTGTTGTCGAATATAATGGAAGCGTTTACCCTTGTGATTTTTTTGTGCGTAAAGATCTCTTATTAGGGAACTTAAAGACTGATTCGTGGGAGAATCTCTTAAAATCTAAAGAATATCAAGACTTTGGAAGCCAAAAGGCAAACTGGAACAAAGAATGTGAGCTATGTCCATATCTTAGTCTATGCCATGGAGATTGTCAGAAATTTCGCTATGGATCACCTATAAATTCAAAAGAAATGAGTGCTCTATGTAAAGGTTGGAAAATGTTTTATACTCGTAAATTACCTAGTTTTATAAGTATATCTGAAGAATATAAAGCTCAGCATGATATAAACACGCCACCTCATTTTAAAATGGATAAGATTGGGAGAAATGTATCATGTCCATGTGGAAGTGGAAAAAAATTTAAGAATTGTTGTGGAAAAATTAATATCAGATGAACTTCAACAGTTCTCTATAATTTGTCGATCCTAGCCCTACTATAAATTTATAAAGAAAAAAATCAATACTATTCACATCATTCTAACTCACTATTTTTAAAATAAGAAAATGACAGTACCAAAATGGTATGTTGATGATAATTCACCTTGGTTTAAGAAATACCAAGATGGAGTCCCAAAACATCCAGAGTTTCCAGTTATTAGTTTAGGAGATTGGTTTGACCAAAAGACTGAGGAATTTGCTAAGAATAAGTGCATTTATTTCTCAAAAACATTCATGAATTATAGAGTATTACGAAAATATACGGATTCTCTTGCTACCTCTTTATCAAGACTAGGAGTAAAAAAAGGGGATGTTGTAGCAATTTTACTTCCAAATTGTTTCCAATTTACAATAGGGTATTTTGCGACTGTTAAATTAGGAGGAATAGTGATCCCGATTAATCCTACATATAAACCACTAGAAATTCTTCATATACTACAGCAAGTGAAACCCAAAGGTTTGATTTGTATGGATGTAATGTATGGTTTGATTAAACCTATACAAGATAAATTTAAGTTTGATTTTGTTATTTCAACATGTATAGTCGATTTAGCCGCTATTCCCCCTGCCATTAAAGAACAATTAATTGCGGACGGAACGATTCCTAAAGGAGAAGTTCCTGGAGCCATAGAATTTTTAGATGTATGTCAAAAACGGGGTGAAATCGATATTCCCGAAGTAGAAATAGATCCATTAAATGATCCCGCAGTCTATTTAATGACAGGCGGCACAACTGGAGTTCCCAAACCTGCTATTATCACTCACTATAATTGCGTGACTAATGCTAAGCAGAATGTAATGTGGATGCCTGATGCTTCCCATCCTATGGCGTGTATAGGTGTCATACCAATGTTCCATACCTTTGGAATGACAATTGTTCAAAACGTTGTAATAGAAGGAGGAGACTTTAATATACTGTTCGCAAAAAGAGAATTAGATTTAAAAGAAGTTGTAGATACGATTGTAGAGGTTGGTCCTGAGGGGGGAGTTATTTTACCGGGAGTTGAAAATCTTTTCATTGGACTAACTCGCTATTTAAAGGCAAATCCCGAACCTAGATTGGAAAAAATGTTTCGTTTATGTGTTAGTGGTGCAGGACCGCTTCACAAACCCGTAAAGGATGCGTTTGAAGCAATCAGTAATGGAACACTTGTTGAGGCTTATGGACTCACGGAATGTACGACTGCTGTAAGTATAGGCCCCTTTAACGGAACAGATACCCCAGGTACTATTGGTTTACCGTTACCTGGTGTTGAATGGGCAATATTCGATTCAGAGGATTTCAATAAAGGACAAATTACAGGTTACGGAATAGAAAATACTGGAGAAATCTGTGTATGCGGTCCACAAGTAATGAAAGGTTACTTAAACAGGCCTGAAGCCACAACCGAAGTCTTAAAGGAGTATGAAGGGCGAATTTGGTGTTTAACAGGAGATATTGGATACATGGACGAATATGGACAAATGGTTATCAGAGATAGAAAGAAGCAAATGATTAAGTATAAAGGATATTCGGTTTTTCCAAAGGAAGTAGAAGATTTGTTAGGGTCACACCCTGATGTAATGGAAGTAGCTGTTTCTGGGTTACCTGATATCGAAACGGGAGAAATGGTAAAAGCATGGGTCCAACTACAAGACGAATCAGTAGGTAAAGTTTCTTCTGAAGAGCTAATTGCATGGAGTAAAGAAAATATTACGCATTATAAGTGTCCTAAACAAATTGAAATTATAAACGAAATTCCAAAATCTATGGTTGGAAAAGTTCAGAGAAGGGTTTTGCAAATAAACGATCCGATCTGGAAAGAAAAATATGGAGAAACTAAATAATTATTTACTCTTTTTTTTATAATATTCTTTTTTTTAACTCTAAGATGTAAAGCAATTTATTGTTTAATGAAGTTGTACTTTCTTCCATATTTCTTAAAAATCTTCGTTCCGCCACCTTCTTGTAGAACTTTAATTGCTGATTCCGAATCGATTATATTCATACCTCCAACGATATCCACTCCTTTATCAAATAAGATATCAGGTAGAAAACTGATACTGGGTCCTATTAAAACAATTCTTTTCGCTTGTTTTTTAAACACAGATAATATCCTCTCGAGAGTATTGTTAATTAACGATGTTCCTGTGCAAAATAGAATATCTATTGATAAATCACTTTCCTTTAAATCGTTGATATCGTTTAGTATTGGTATGTTGTGATAAGTTCTTTTAATCACAGGATTATTATCAATAATATT
>JAUWZR010000275.1 GCA_030615235.1 Promethearchaeota archaeon | reverse complement strand
TCTTCAGAATATTCTGTTCTTAAATGTCTTTCACGGTTTTCATTATCGATCTTCTTTTGATCTAATAAATTGTTATCATTTTCCTTCGTAACAATTTTGTCGTTAACAATTCTTAGTTTCGACTGAAGATCTTCAAGTTCTAGCTTTGGTCCTTTGAGTTCGTCACTGATTTGTTCAATAGATTTTTGTAGTTCTGAAGTTTTTGCTTGTAAGCCATTTTTAGACGACTTTAATACTTCTTTTTTTTTTACTAAGTCATCCGATTTTGTGTTGAGTTCTGTTAGCTCATTATTTTGGATTTCAATCGCCTCTTCTAGCTTTTTAACATCTTCAAGTTCAAGTTGCATCTTTTTCCAAGTTAAGCTCAAATTCAGAATAATATTTTCGCTGTTTTTTTGAATTGCTTGTAGGTATTCGTCGAAGTACTTCTCGAGCAGTTCAATTGTTCCTAAAATGTCGTTTAAGTTCGAACTCATCAGAAATCGACCTCCTCTTTTAAAGTGATTGTACCAGAAGATTGGTCGTATTCAATAGGAGCATTATCTTCAAGCATTTTAGTAATTATCTTGCGTGCTTGCTCTTCTCTCATATCAATGGCAACTAGAATATTTTTAAGGTCTAAAGAACTTCCCACCTGCAAAGCTCTAATAAACTGGTAAAGAAGGGAAGTTATATATTTTCTCTTTATCAAAACTTTCATAGCAGCAACTCTAACCTCGTAGGATTCAACGAATTTTTCTTTTTTAATGAAAGTTTCGTTAAGTTCTGCTTCAAGATTTTTCAATTTTTCCTCAAATTTTTCAACTTCTTTATTTAATGTAAATAAGCGATCTTCGAGTTCTTTTAAACGAAGTTCCCGATTCTTTAGTTCTTCTCTTTTAGTGTTGATTGTTTCTTTAACTTCCTTGAATTCATTTCGACTTTCCTGAATTTTGGTTTCCAATTCTTGGCGATTTCGCACAAGTTCTGCATTTTCTTCCTCGAACTTTCCGATGTCTCGTTGACTCTGGGATATTTTGTTTTTAAAGGTGTTTATTTCTTCATAATTGGATTTTAATGTATTGATCAAGACATTTTTTCCATCTCCATATTTTTCTAGCTCTTCGAGTATCTTTTCAGGTTGTATTCGAAGTTTTGGGATGTAGTCGCTATTCAAACCACTTAAATTTACAATTATCGAAGCCATTTTCTTTAACGATGTTTTAGCATCTATTAAGGATTCACTCAAGTTAAATTCACTTTATTACCTCAAATATAGATATAATTTATGTATAGAGCACACATTATTAAATTTGTATTTTTCAAAATTACTAAATATTAAGGACTAAAACCAAAGAAGAGCTAAAAAAACTTACATATCTTTTGACATGCCCTTAATAAAAGCATCACGGCTAAGAACCATTTCTATTCCGCGTCTTTTCATAACCGTGTTTAAATTCTCTATTAACTTTAAGGTAAAATAATTGAAATTAAAATGAGTTGAAGGAGTAATACGATAATAGTTTTTCAAAAAGAGATTAATTAATTCAATTTTTGATTTAGGATAACCTATTTCAAATATTCCTGGATTTGTATCAAGTAAAGAACAGCAAATCCAGGTGATATCATCTATATGATTACCCTCATAAGATTCTTCAAAATCTAATCCAAATATTTTATTATCTGAGGGATTATAAATAAAATCCCTTAATCTAGTATCTCCTTTATTTAAAACTTTACTATCTTCTAGTACATTATTAGTATGGAGGTTACTCAGCCAATTGGCTAATTCTTCTATACTCATCAGAAGTTCTTTCCTAGTATTAGTATCTAAGCTGTCTAAATCAGCAACTTCCAATATTCTATCGTTAATAAAGTCGCATAAATTAATTCCTTCTATTTTTTCAAGTATCAGATACGGTTTTTTATAAAACAAAATCTTAGGGACTAGAATTTCTTGCTCGTAAAGTTGCTTTAGTGTATCATACTCTGTATCCGCATTATCATTCCTGAAGATTTTAATTATTACCTCTTTTGGTAATGACTCTGTTTTCCTATTGAAAGTCAAATGTACAACTGTATTTTTTTTACTCTGGAATTGAGATAAAATGAAATGGTTAAATTTATCAATTAACTCGGGGAAGTCTTCTTTAAGATGAGTTATTAGTTCTTTCCGTATTTTTAAAAGCTCCATTTTTAACTGTAAGGAAAATGCGATAATAATACCATATTGGTTTATGGAAATCTGTGAATTAAGTAATTATAAATAAATATAAAAGATAAATTTCTCTATTTCCACATTCAAGAATCTAAATTTAGGTTTTTAAATTTTGTAAAGATAGTTATGTGAAGATGTTCGTGTTAAGGAATAAATGGTTTATAAATTATCAGAGTAACAGATAAAAAAATATATTTTATAGATTATATAATGAGTTCTCAACATAAACAATACAAACTTGGAATTTTTTATGGGAAAGAGGTTGATACAAAAATGCTCGCCGAAAAATTCGTTGGTAATCTAATAAATGACGATGAATTTTGTAAAGCGTGTGAATTGCTCGAAAAAGATGTCAAATGTGATAAATGTAGAGAATATGTAGGTAAATTTTCCAGTTCGATTTACTTTTACGATATCATAGGAGAAAATGTACCCGATTTTATTGAAGACCCTGAAGATTATTTACCGAAAACTTTACCTCAAGTAGATTTCATATTGGTTGTTGGGATTCATCAAGATTTGCTCTCCGGATTACCAGAATACTTAAAGGATAAGAATATTAAAGCGATAATTGTCCCGATTGAAAACCCAAAGTGGGTCCAACCGGGTTTACAGGTGCAGGTGTTAGAGGATTTTGAAAAATTTGGATTACAAGCAGCGTTTCCAAAA
>JAUWZR010000300.1 GCA_030615235.1 Promethearchaeota archaeon | reverse complement strand
CTCTAAATTCTCTAAAAAATTAATTACTTGTAAAAATGCTTGTTTATAATTGCTTTCCATTTATTTTTTTCTCCCCCGTAGTTTATCATGGAACTGGTACATACTTATAATAATTTCTTTATGAGTTTTATCAGGATATCTCTCTTTTTCCTTTAGAATGTAATCCTGTAATCCTAATTCATAGATTTCTAGAAAAATTGACTCAATTTTTTTTAAGTCAGTTTTTTTCATTAGCTCTATCCTTCCTTTAAAATCTCTAAGGATTTTTCGAAATTTGTTATTTATTTCAGATGTCATTTATAACTTTGTATTGTTTTCTCCTTTAAATATAATAATAGGAAAACAGTTTATTAATATTTTAGAATCATTCACATTCTAAAAATACCTTAATTGAAGAATTATGAAGAGATTAGCTAATTTAAATAAGAACTTATCAAAATTGTGAAGCGAATCAATTAATTGTGGGTTGTTTTACCCATAAGAATATCAATAACTATTATAACAAATCCCAAATTAATTATAATAAGAAAATAAGGAACATTATTAGAATGGTTTGAATCAATGCAGAAAAAGAAAGTTGTTATTATTGGAGCTTTAGGAATGGATTTCCATTTATTTAATACGGTCTTCAAAGATAATGAAGAATACGAAGTAATAGCTTTTACTATTGCCGGAGAGCAGAATGTAGGCACAATTGAGGGGGCGGAAAGGAAATATCCGGCTGAATTAGCAGGTAATTTATATCCAAAAGGCATCCCAATGCTTCCCGAAGAACACCTTGAAGAAATAATAAAGCATCACCAAATAGATGAAGCAGTTTTTGCGTATTCTGATGTTTCTCACGAAGAAGTAATGCATAAAGCATCTCGCGTGTTATCTGCAGGGGCAAATTATAGATTAATTTCTGGAAAGTTTACGCAAGTTAAAGCCAATAAACCAGTTGTGGCTATATGTGCGGTTAGAACTGGATGCGGTAAAAGCCAAGTTTCTAGAGCAACTTACAGGTATTTAATGAGTAAGGGTTATAAGGTTGTAGCAGTAAGAGAACCAATGCCTTATGGAGATTTAATAAAGCAAAATGTTATGCGTTTTGAGAAGTACGAAGATTTAGATAAATACAATTGTACAATTGAAGAACGAGAGGAATATGAACCTTACATTGAGCAAGGGCTTGTAATTTACTCTGGAGTAGATTATGAAAAAATTGTTAGAGAGGCAGAAAAAGAAGCTGATGTAATCATATTTGATGGTGGAAACAATGAACTTTCGTTTTATATTCCAGATTTGCTCTTTATCGTAGTAGATCCTTTGAGACCAGGACACGAAATGAAATATCATCCTGGTGAAGTGAACGCTCGATCTGCTGACGCATTTGTAATCAATAAGATGAATAGTGCTAAACCTGAAGATATTAAAATTGTTGAGGCTAATCTGAACGAATTAAATCCTCTTGCGGCTAAAATTTATACCAATTCTGTTGTTACAATTGAAGGAAACCACGATTTAAAGGGTAAAAAGGTGATCGTTGTAGAAGATGGACCAACTTTAACTCATGGAAGCATGTCTTATGGTGCGGGTTTTGTCGCGGCAACCAATAATGGTGCTATTATCGTTGATCCTAAGCCGTACATTACAGGTACAATGAAAACGGTGTTTGAAGAATTTCCACAAATTACACAAATAGTCCCAGCTATGGGGTATAACGACCAACAGATTAAAGACATGGAAGACACACTGAATAAAGCAGAAGCAGAGGTCATAATAGATGGTAGTCCGATCGATCTTGAAAAATTAATTAAAAGCAATAAACCTATTATTAGAGTTTCGTACGATATAGAACCTGTTAAGAGCCCAACGATTGAAGAAACTTTGGACACATTTATTGAGAAATTTTTAAAATAATCATTTTTTATTTTTAAGAATTCTGAAGATATGGAATCACTTGAGATATTATGCTTTATTTTCTCTAAAGTAAAGTTAGCAACACAAAATTCAAATGATCTTAGAAATGTATGGTATGATAAAAAAAGGATACCTACAACACTCAACAATTGTATTATTGCAAGGTATAGCTGGGGAAAATAAGATTGTATAAAAGGATGTAAGAAAAATGGAAAAAAACAAAATATTAATTGCGTATGGCACTCGTTATGGAGCGACAACTAGTACCGTAGAAGAAATTTCCAAAGTTCTTCAAGGTGAAGGATTTGAGGTAAAAGTTGTAAATCTCAAAGAAGAGAAGGTCAAAGATATCTCAAAATTTGAACTTGTTATAATTGGGAGTGGAATGAAAATGGAAATGTGGACGAGTAAAGCTAAAGCATTTTTAAACAAGTTTAGCAGTGA
>JAUWZR010000226.1 GCA_030615235.1 Promethearchaeota archaeon | reverse complement strand
CTCAAGGAAATTGAGAGCAAATCCTCTCCTTTTTGAATTGAAATCATTTATATAACCTAAAAATTATTTTTTCTATATATAGATTTAAGTTAAATTTCAAAATTTAAATAACTATTCGTTAAAAGAATTAAATAAGATTTTGAAAAATTAGAGAATAAACTAAAACCTCAATTATGGTTTTAGAAACTTTACCTACTACCGAATCAGCTTACTTCAATCAAATGTTATAGATCAAACCATTATGAAAAGCAAAAAGTAAGAACCTAAATAGAGTAAAATAAAGAAAACTCCTGCCTTTTTGTCTATTTTCTGTCTTACTGCGATGGTAATAATAACAATTATACTAACGATAAGCGTATATAACACTGTTGGAACCGCGAATCCTGCTGTGACAGCTTGGGGGAAGAAGACTTGACCGATGCCTATAGATAGCGTAGAATCAACAATACAAGAACCAACTATATCCCCAATAGCTATACCATGGTGGCCAGTTCGGAGCGCGTGAATATCAACTACGAGCTCTGGAAGGGATGTGCCGATAGCAAGAACGAAGAAACTAATAATATATTCGGGAATGTTTATAGCTTGTGATATGAAAATTACCGATTGTACAATAAAAAATGCAGCAATCGTCACGCCACTAAAACCAATTACAGCAATTAAAAAATGGAATCTTTTTTTCTTAGTTGGTTGGCTTATTTCTAATATTTCTATTCTATGTTGTATGCTCTCTTTATTAGAGTTGTAAATCAGCCAAAAATAAATTACTAGACTGAAAACCATAAAAATTGCATTTAGGCGAGTGATATATCCTTTCTCAACAATTGAAAATATCACAATAAGAGATAAAACTTCACAAGAACCTAGAATTATTATGTCTCTTCTATGAATATGAAATGCGCCGCAAACTATTGGCAAGATTCCGAAGACCAATGTGAGTTGGGTAAGATCTGAGCCTACAGAATCCCCTACATCAATATCTCCGTGACCTAAATAACAAGAGATAATCGAATTAAATATTTCAGAAATATCAGTGCCTATAGAAACTAAGGTTACTCCGATTATAAGCGGCGATATTCCTAAAGCTGTGGCGAGCAGCGCTGAGTGCTTTACAGCATATTTACTTGAAAAGATTACAAGAACAATCCCCCCTATAAGAATGAAAATAGCTAAGATTATATCGATCATTAAATTATTTCCTCTTTATAAATTTCTAATTATGAAGTTGCTCCCTAATTTGAATTTATCAGATATTCTTAAATAAATATATTGAACTTACCCTATTTTATTATTAAAAGGATTCCAATAAGCGGATTTTCCGTTTATTTTTCGATCTGAATAATGATTCTGAATTAGTACTCAATATTCTATCTCATATAAAATATTTAAATTTATTCGAAATTAATTTAAAAATTAAAATATTTGTCTAGTCCATAAAAATAGGTCCAGACCCGAATAACAAATCGTCAGAATGATGAAATCCTAATCCAAAGTATAATTGTTTACCTATAATATCCTAAATACAAATCTTAAAAAACAGTTAAAACCTAAATAAAGATTAATACCCCTTTATTATAATTTTATACTGGGTTATTCCGAATAAGGTAAAAAACTTAATGGAAAATAAAATTATTATTGAAAAGCTAAGAGATTTCTTAGAACAAGAGCAGAATAGTGGAAAATCCTTATTTTCCTATCGATGTGACTCAAGCCAGATCAATTTAGTTACTAAATCAAAAATAAAAATAGGATTGAATAGCTATAAAGAAATAATCCTTGAAGAGGAAACTGGTTTAGAGCTTGGTGGCGTGAATAGAAAATCCTTTTCGATAATATTTCCAATTAGCGACGCTCGATTAATCGAGCACGGAAAAATAACATTATTAGGGAGAGAAATAAATAAGATCGAAAAGGTAAATATAGATTTTGGAATGATGTTATTAATTGGAACCAATAACGGTACTGATAAGGAAACAGATGAGTTAAGACATTTGAATTTTATCTCAAATGGTATTGAAGGGTTTTCAATTAGAACGATTCCTCGTAGATTTTGGTGTAGAATTAGTACTTCAGCTCTAAAGAAAGGTTTTTCGTTCGAATTCTTAGGAAATGCGATAATTTCTCTGTATCAACAAAAATTTAAAGGCTTAATTAAATCAATAGAACTCATTTTCATTAATTCTTATCAAGACTCTATTGAGCAATTTATTGAGCATTCGGCAGACATCAATTCTAAGTCTAAGGAGAAATGGAAGAAGAAAATAGAAGAATGGAGAAAAAGAATTGATTGTGATTACGATTGGGGATGCGAAATATGCCCTTATAGAGAGGAATGCTACAATGTCAAACAAGTGTTAGTTTCTCGAGAAGAGATTTAAATTCAAAGAATTTAATAGATGGACTCAAATAATGGAGCTAAAAAAAACCCCACTTATAATCGCTATCGCCGGAAAAGGAGGTGTTGGAAAATCAATTATAACTACACTTATTACTAAGGCTATTTCTACGTCCTATAAGTTTAAATTACTATTGATTGATGCAGATCCAACCCATCCGCACCTCAGTAAAATGGTTAAATTAGTTCCAGAGAAAAGTCTCGAAAAGATAAGAGCTGAATTAATTGATAACACGATTAGTAAAAAGGAAGATATCCAATCAATAGCAGAGACAATAGATTTTAAAGTCTATAATGCTATAAAGGAAAGTAAACATTTTAGCTTGTTTTCAATTGGTCAGCCTGAAGGGCCAGGTTGCTTTTGCCCTTCCAACACTCTCTTGCGAAAAGTTATTGAATCTATTTCAAGGGATTTTGACATCGTATTGATTGATTGTGAGGCAGGTCTCGAGCAAATTAATAGGATGGTCATAAAATCCGTAGATTACGTAATAATTATAACAGATATTTCTCTTAGGGGCGTAGAAACGGCATATTCGATAAGTCTAAGTGCCAAAAAATTTACAAATTATAGAAAAATCGGCGTTATTATCAATAGAGTTAAAGGAGATATTGCTAAAATCACAGATAAGCTTAAAGAGTACAATCTAATTGCAATAGCTTCTATTCCCGAGGATGAAATCTTAACAGAATTTGATTTGGAAGGTAAACCGATAATAGATATACCCGACAAATCAGCGAGTTATCAGGTAATAAAAGATAATATTCATCGGATATTGGAATAATGGTGAATTCTTTTTAAAATTAGTTGGCTATAAATTAACAAGGCAATATTCTACAAATTTTAATGGTTCTAAAGCACAACCACCTGAATCCAATCCACCTAATTGCACTAGCAATTCTTCGTCAATCTCATTTCCCTGAAGCCATAAATCCTTCAAAACCATTAAAGATTCTAAACCTCTTATTGCTTTAATATAGTTATTCCCTAGATCTAAAGTCTCTAAATTTTGGAGGGTTTCTAATCCTTTAATCATCGAAATAATATTGCTGGATAAAAATAGTTTATTTAATTTAGTTAACGGATATAAACCACTAATTTCAACGATAATATTATCTTTTAAGTTAAGCACTTGTAAGTTTTTACATTTATCAAGGTTATTGATTATCTCAATTTGGTTTGCTGTTATCCACAGCGTGTCTAATTCGGTAAGATTGTCTAAACCTTTGATTTCTTGTATTTTATTATCATTGAGATATATTTCAGTTAAATTTTTTAAATGATCAAGTCCTTGTATCTCAGATATTTGGTTTCCCGCTAAATTTAAAACTTTTAATTTTTTCAACTTTTCCAATCCTTGGATTTTTGTGAGTTGATTTCCGGCTAACCACAAAACTTCTAAGTTCTCTAAACTATTGAAACCTTCGATGTTTTCAACCATGTTCCAAGACAAATCTAATTTCTGAAGCGAGTTTAAAGAATCTAAACCTTTCAAGTGAGTTATTTGATTAGCTCTTAGATATAATTCCTTTAAATTAGATAGCTGATCAAGCCCTTTAATTTCGGTAATCAGGTTAGAAGCTAAATGCAGAACTTTTAAATTTGTTAAATCTTCCAACCCAGATATCTTGGATAGGTTATTACTTCCACAATTAAGAATTTCTAAATTTTGAAGCTCTTCTAAACCTTGTATTTCA
>JAUWZR010000034.1 GCA_030615235.1 Promethearchaeota archaeon | reverse complement strand
TACATTTAATCCTTGAGCTAAACGTGCCATTTTCAATGGATCAATAGACGTCGTAGTAAAATTGCCATCCGAAATAACAAGGATTCGAGGAATTTTAGCGGCGATCTTTCGTAATTCAGAAATGATTAATTTAATAGAAAGTCCTAAGGCTTCTCCCAAAGCAGATTTTCCAGAAACTTCTAAATCATCTAATACTTCAAAAAGTTTATTCTTATCGTTTGTAAAATCTATTATTTTTTTTGGCTTATCTGAAAAATTTATAATTGCGAACGCGCTTGAAGTATCTTGAGCAAATCTTTCACTAAATAACTTTTTCAACGCATCTATACTACATACTAATCGATTTGGGGAATAATCTGCTCGATACATAGATCTAGAGGTGTCGAGGCAAACAACTATGTTTTCTGGGTGTCGTTCGGACAAATTCAAATACCGTTTAAGCTTTTACAAAAGCCTGTACTTATAGAATAAAAAATTATGAATAAAAAATTATGTTTTTCCACAAAACTAAAATTTTATTAATTAGATATTTTACTATAAAATAAAGTTACACTATAAATTAAAGTAAAATTGATTTAAAATCCGATGTGTCATGTCTAAAGAGGAGCCAAAAAGCATTGTGATTAAAGACTTTTTCAAAAGTTCTGTAATGATTAACGAATTAGATGAAGCATTAAAATTCAAACCAGGTTCGCTAATTGGAATCGATCAAATTTCCTCTGACAAATTAGTAGACAATAATGTAAAAAACATCGAGGATTTAGCGAAATTATCGATCGAGAGTCTTCCAACTATTGAAGAAATTCCAGCAAAAATTCTTCAGAAATGGGTAAAAATCGCAAAAGTACTTGAAAAAGCAATCAGAGAGAAAATAAAAACGCATAAGAAAATTTTAATGATAGGTTTGGACAATGGGGGAAAAACTAGCATTTTAGCGGTTCTTCAAGATAAATTTTCAATTATCAAGTCTCTTCTCCCCACAAGGGGAGTTAAACGCGAAAGACTTGACTTTTTTGGGTATCCAATACTTTCATGGGATTTAGGTGGTCAAGTCCAATATCGAGAAAAGCTCTATTTTAACAGACCTGAATTATTCTTTACTGAAGCTGATTTGATACTTTATGTTATTGACATACAAGATAATGATAGATTTTCTGAAGCTGCAAATTATTTCCGTCAAGTGTTAAAAGCTTTGGTTGGATTAAATGAATTTCCTCCAATCATGATAGTACTCTCAAAAAGCGATAAAGATATTCGTACTTCTCTCGAATGGCAAAACAATGTATCTGCAATAAAGAATAAATTCAATAACATTATGGGCGATTATGAAAATTTATCAATCAATTATTCTGATACGACTATATATCAAAGAGAAACAATCATGCAGATGTTCAGCGAAGCTTTGAAATTAGTTTCTGAGACTTCAGAGATAATTGAGAACATCTTAGAGGACTTTACTCATACTATTGAAGGTAAAGCTACGAGCTTAATTTCGATGGATGGTTTAATTTTTGGAAGCTTCAGGAGCTCAGATATTGATGAGGCTTTGTTAAATAATACAGCACTAATTATGCAAACGCTTTCGAACTTTCATAGTTCAATAGGATTAACTAGAGAACCTTCAATCACGCTTGATTTTCCCTTAAATAGATTTACTATTCGAGGAGAAAAACTTTTTGAGTACTCTGAGTTAATGATTCCAGTATACTTATGGATATTGAGTGATAACTTTGATCTATTAAAAGAAAAAATCGATTATTTCAAGCAACAACTATTGCCCTTAATAAATTTGTTCCTTTAAAATATATATACCTTAAATCCTAGGATATCTACTTATATTTCAAGATCTTTTCTTGCTGAAAGTAAAAATTCCGTACATTTATCCATCATCTCGATGGCTTTATCTAGTTTTTCTACAACAGGGAGTAAATTTCTTCTTTCTCTCGCGATATCTCTCCATTTTATGAAGCTTTCTTTATGAGTTTCGTTATGATTCGCCCAATGTTCGCATAATTTGGAAAGTTTTAATATTTGTTTATCTACCATAATAATGCCCTTAGTGTAATTGTGCAAATTAAAAAATAGTGATTATTAAAGTTGTTATTCTTCACTAGAATTAAATATTGCTATTAAACTTATTAAAGACGGGTAAGCGTTGTAAGCTATTATATACCACATTTTTAAGATAATTCGATAATATGAAGAGATTTGAAACTACATTTTAAAGAGAAGCTAAGAAATTAGATACAGCTGCGTCAGAAAGCTGTTTGTCTAATAGTTTATCATCAATTTCTTCTGAAAGGAGAGTAAATTTGTATGAACACTTTTCGCCTCCTGTCAAAACGCATTCTTCCTCACTACCATCAACTTCAATCCCAAGTACTTCAAACACGCTGTTAAAAATACCCAGATATAATAAACATAAATTTTTAGCCAAAATATTGCCTATTTCTTCGGTTGCTAAAGAATTGTACACATTTATGATAATGTGGTCTTTTCTAAACATCCCTGTGATCCCACCGTACCCCATAAGCATTAAGACCTGGAGAGTTCCCAGGACAGCTTCCTTTTTAGTCTCCATCTTAGCATTACTCCAATCCTTGTTATAAAAAAACTTCTCCAAAAATATTTTGCCCAAAGATTTCCCCACCCATATCAGGATATCTTCAGCATTTGTTCCAGCAAATTCGCAAAATTCCATTATCTCATTTGGGCGTAGCATTACAAGCCTTATATCTTTATCTTTTTCGCCTAAAAATAATTGTCCTTCTTTTTCCTCAATATTTATCTGTAATTCTTTTTTGAGACGTTTAATCATAATTAAATCCTTTTATTATTGTTATATCGCTCAACTAGCAAAATCTTTAAACTTATTTAATATAATAGAAATTTAATCGGCTAGGCTTATAAATTTATTGATAAACCAAAATTTGTATAGATTTTTTAAGCTGTGACTAAGGTAAAAATCGTGTTTAATACTTTTTCAATATTATAGCTAGTTTTAACAGATGTGAAAACAAATTTCCAGTTGTTATGTTGTAAACTATCAAATTCAAAAAAATCAATAATTTCATTTCTTGTTCTTTCAAGAGATTCACTACTGTCATGAATGATATGGTTAATTAAATCGATTTTATTACCTAATATAAGAAGTGGGATATCCTTAAATTCATTTTGATTAAAAATTTTCCAAAATTCTCTTTTTGATTCTTCAAACCGTAATTGGTTAGCAACATCGATTATATAAATAATTATATTCGAATCTTGAAGCCCTAGGAGCCATTTTTCTCTGAACGGGGTCTGTCCTGGAGAGTCCCAGATTGAAAGTAAAAAATCTTGCCTCTGGATATACTCAATGTTAAATTTTTTACTTGGTGTAAAAAAGTTGTCGTTAAATTTACCTGTTTTAATTCTTCTTGTAAAGGAGCTCTTCCCAACTTCGTCGATTCCAAATAGAAAGACTTTTGTAAACAATCTAGAGGGATGAAAGGAAACTTCAGGAGCTTTTTCAAGAGTTTCATCCCCAAATCTTTTTATATCAATAAACAATGTTATTAAAAAGTTTTCGATTTCGATATCGTCTTTAAAAGAGCAGCATCTTTCAATATTTAATAATTCGTTAGACATATCAACAAAAATTTCTCGATAATCGTATGGATTATCTTCTTTATCAAATACTAATCCTATAAGCATTTCAGCATTAAGGCATATAGTGTAGATGTTTTGGTTCCCTATCAATTGAGAAACTGGATTACCAATTACAAACGGATTAGAGGTATCTTGCGTAGAATTTGCTCTACCCTCTGATTTGATTTTTTTACTACAATTATCTTCGAGGGATTCATGATCGTGTCCTTGGATGATTTTTAAAACTATTTCTTTATTATCCTTTTTATCTATATCTTCGGGATAACTATAGATGTCAAGACCGCTTAAATCAAGATAATTTTTGCGCTTTAACAAAAATATTTTAGATAACACAGAATTTTCCTAATCATTTATTCCCTTAAGGAAGTAAATAAAAAATGCTTAAAAAAAGTTTGGAATTAGCAGATGTTCTTTCTTATAAACTTTATGCTATTGACTCCTTAATAAGCAAAAAGTAGAAGCGCAACTAGTGCAAAAAAAAGCTTTATAAAATAAATTTTTAAGGATCGTTATTTTCTTCAGGAGAATCGGCTTCTTGTTCGGGATCATCAGTTTGACCATCTTCAGAGGGTTCAATTGGCTCTTGTTTTTCTTCTTGAGAAGGTTTTTCTCCAACAAGAGTCTCACAGACAGGGCATTTTGTCCAACCCGGCCTTAAACTGTATCCACAACTAGCACATTCTGGCATGTCTTCATCGGGTTTCCACTCAGGAATATTTAATCCACCTCTTCTTCTTTTCTCTGCCAACTCCTGCAAGTCTTCTTCCTTCCAAACTTCCATTCCCTCGGGGATTCCCGAACCGCGCTCTTCAGCTAATTTATGCAAGTCTTCTTCATTCCAAGTAGGAAGGTTTGGTTGCGCAGCTAACCTCTTTTGAGCTTCGCTGGCGAGCTCTTCAGCAGTCCAACTTTTTAATTCTTGACCCCCCGGCGTTCTAATCCCTCCAGTAGAAGGTCCAGACACCTGTCCTCCGGAGATAGGCTGTTGTGGCGCTTGTGAAGGAATCTGACAAGATGAGGCAGACAATTTTAATAAAGCTTCAAAACAATTTCCAAACCGAGGTTGTCCTTGGCCTTCATCAGAAATAAGGACGATACTTTTTTTTTCGGAAGGAAGAGGAACTATAATACAACAAACAGCAGTGTCTGATTTACTCCTCTCGGATTCTATTGCAGTCGTAATTTTTCCCATGGAATCGTTTAAATCAGAATCCTTCATTAAGAAATCAGAAATTGCTTCGCCATGTCCTTGAAATTCCTCGTGATATTTTGATAATTGATTTTTTGTAATAGTAGAATCTAATGAATTAATTATGGCGCTCATATAGGGAAAAATGTGAGATTTGGGTTCTTTCTGCGATTCATCTAGTTTATATCCCCCTAGATCAATGTTTCCCGTAAAAGGAGCGAATAATGATTCTTGATCTTTAATTTTTCCATATATTATTGTTCTCCCAACAAAATATTTTATCTCCCCATAATATGCAATAGCATTATCCATCAGTTGGACTTTGTCTTTATAAGATATTCGAGGAATAGTACGAAAAATGACATCGACCCAAGGAAGTTCTTTTACAGGTATTATAACGACACAAGTCTTAATAATTAATTCTGATAATTTTTTAAGATATTCCTTCAGCTTTTTTTTAATTTCTTTATATTTGTCTTTTTCTAATTCAGCTTCAGCCTTTTTCATAAACTCTTTGAACTTTTCCTCATTTTTCTTAACAGAACCTCCATAGGACTTTAGATCTCCTACTATATTATCTTTTAAAATAATAGTAGCATCATTTATGATTTCACTTTGTAGTTCTGTAAGTTCTTCTACTAAATAATCACTTACATCAAATTTCAAACTGTTTATAAAGATTTCAAACAATTTCGCTTCAGACAATTTTAAAACCTTCCTATTTAGATTTAATAATATTGTTATATTTATAGCAACGAATTGAATATAAAAATTTATTTAAAACACAATCAGTTCACTAGTAGATATTGATGTGTAATATTTTTAAGAGAGAAATAATAAGAAGTTATCGAAAATATTAATCGGTTGAGTCATGGTCGAAGTGATTTAATCAATACCGTTAATCTGAAAGAGGAATACTAAAATTAAAATTAAAAATATACCAAAAGTAGATAGTGCTTTTATTACCCAATGAAAAAACCAAAGACCTATAATATTTCAAATCTTTAGAGAACAAGGGAGATATTAGGGGGGAATAATTAATCATGAGTAATTAATTAAAAAATTATGTGCATTACTAATACCGATTTGTAATAAAAATTATATTAATTCAAGTTCTGGTTATTTCAGAATTTTCCTACGAAAAAGAGGATATATAATTTTTTTTTACCAATTTAAAAGTTCAACATGAATTATATTTTAATTTTAATCAATTTATGAAAAATTTTCAAATACATATAAAAAATTTTCAAAAATATTTTCATATATTACTTTAAAATGATTATCTTTAACTTTAGCGTAATATTTAGAACCAAAATGAGTTAATGGGGTAAAATATATCCTAAATTATAAATTCAGTAAAATAATTTTTATAATAATATATTAACACATAAAAAAAAATCTTTATATAGTATTTTATAATTAATAAATATATAAAGAATATTCAGAAAAAAATATGGTTAAGGCGATTTCATGAAAATTGTTACCGTTAATGTACCTGAAAGTTATATAGAGGCAATAAAAAAATTAATTGGGCGAGACGGATTGTACCCCAGTCGATCAGAATTGATAAGATGTGCTGTCAGAGAATTCCTCATAAAAGAACTAAAGCTTGCTAATAACTTGGCAAAATATAGTGAAGTAGAAATTGATGATTTTGACGATAAAAATTTTGTAAGAGTACCAATAGAAACTGTAAACGAAAAATCTGAACCGGTACGGGAATTTAGAACTTATAAAATTTTAAAGAGGTTGGAACACTAAAAAACTAAATGAATTTATTCAAGTACGGTTTTTTTCATAAATAATGGCAAATTTTAGTTTTTCTTTATTCTTCTTTTTTTTATTTTATTATATGTATAGGTAAATTCATTATATCATATCCAATATATATTTGTATAAGTGAACAAAAGTTTGTTTTTTTCACTATACTAAAAAAAAATTTCATTATCTAGACGATTTTCTAAGTAATGCAAATTCTTAAACTCAATGATATAAAAAATCATTTTTTTTACTTTGTTTAAGTTAAATTTTTAAGAGAAGCAAATTCTAATTATGATATTATCGCAATTTGAAGGGTGTAATATTATTTCGAGTAAAAAAATGTCTCCAAAATTTATGGAGTGGGGTATAATTTCTTCTGAAAATTTTGCTGGTAAAACAACATACGATGTTCCAATTAAGAGGTGGGATCCCTTGTCAACAGTAAATATAAGATCAGAAGATTTTGGTTTAAGAAAAGAGCGTAAAAGATATTATGGTCACTTTGCTTACATATCTCCAATCAGAGGTGCAAGACCAAAGGGTTTTACAAGTATTGAAGAAAAGAAGCAATTTTTCGATTGCTCAAAAAAAAATGCGCTCAAGCATAAAGATATCTTTACTTCGATTACAGAAGGGAAGCCAATTCATGATGACTGGGGAAAGCAATTAGGTGATGGTTTTACGATTATTATTACTGAAGATGAGGAACGGAAAGACAACCCATTTTTAGAAATGCCACATCAAGCTCAGAAAATACCAGAGGATTGTAAAGCCTTGACATTAATCAATAGATATCCTTCGATGGCTCGGATTGTCGATCCTGATATTGAAAAATTAATTACTGATAAATTACCTTTACATATAAAACTCTCAAGGGGTATAAATTTAGTTACAATCTCAAGAAATTTTTATCCTTCATTTTGTTTTAATTTAATTCCAGAAGATATTCTAGCTAGTATTTTCTTATCTATGAAAGCTGCAATTATTTATTGTGTTGAAGAGGCAATTGAGAGAGATTTTTATGATATTCCAATATCACCATTTTTCAATATAGGTCTTAAAGTTGGTGGCTCACAACCTCGCATACATAGCCAGGTCTATATTGATTTGAATATGGATGGTCATGGAAGCCGATTAGAAGGTTATCTTGAAGCATTTAAAGAAATGGGAGACAATTGTCATCTATGTCAGACCTCTCATGGAGATAGCGATCGTGTAATATTAAAAACGGAATATTGGACTTTTTACACCACGGGAAGTCCAGTGAGGAACTACCATATTCGTTTTCATCCAAATGAACACTTACGGAGGTTTTCTCAATTAAAAGTAAATCAAATAAATGATTTAGCAAAAGTCCTCAGGATCATCTTTCAAGGTTTAGATGATATTTCAATTGATAAGAACCGGAATATTCTATTTAATTGTTGTCCCTTTCACTATGACGCAAATTTCCATCTTTTTGGTGACATTATCCCGCATGAAATTATTGGGGGCGCTGAAATGGTAGATGATATGAGAGTTGCAAGAAAATTACCCCATATCGCCGCAAAAGAGATCAGGAATTCGATTCAAAAATATATTAATTAATGCAAGTGGTAATAAATTTATATCCATAATTCACCATATAATTAATGAAAAGTTTTATGAGAAGATTAAATTGAGAGAATGGTCTGCCATAATTCTAGCGGGAGGTAGAGGTAAAAGACTTTTACCTCTTACATCTTTAATCCCTAAACCGTTAGTAAAGGTAACAAACAAAGCTATGGTAGATTATTCTATAGCGCATCTGATGTATGCTGATATAAAGCATATTGTACTCGCATTAGCTTATATGGGCAAAGAATTAAAAAGTTATATAGAAAAAACTTGGACAGAAGATAAATTAGGGGATGTTGAGTTAGAATGCATTATTCAAGAAAGTAAGGGTACTGCTGACGCTTACCGCTTAATCGGTGATAGAATAGATTCTGAGAATATTGTTGTTAGCATGGCTGACATTGTGACTAATCTTCCCATGGCTAGTTTTATGGACTTTCACTTAGAGAAAGGTGGAACGACGACAATATCAATGAAAACCAGCGAAAGCCATACAAGTCAATATGGAGTAGTTCTTTTAGATAATAATCGTAAAATTTACCTTTTTTTAGAAAAACCTGCTCCGATGGAGTTATATTTAAGCAGTATGGCTCAAAGAACGGATTTGTTTCTACATACAAATATAATTAATACAGGAATCTATTGTTTTAGAAAGGAAATTGATCAAATACTTCAAGAAACAGGTTTGATGGATTTTGGAGGAGAAGTTTTTCCATATCTCTTAGAAAATAGCTATGATCTTTATGGTTTTGTACAAAATTATTACTGGCTTGATTGCGGAAACGCTCAAACGTATTTGTGGGCGAATTGGGATTTACTGAGGAAATATTCCTGGCCAATTACTCCAAATGGTGATGAATACGATGGGATTTTTGTAATGGGGATTATTGATTCTGGACAAAATGCGACAATCGAAAAATTAACTTGCTTTGGCGAAAATGTAGAACTTCTTAATAGAGCAATAATTAAACCCTTAACTTCAATAGGAAATCGAGTTATAGTAGGGGAAGATACAATTATTGAGAAAAGTGTAATATGGGACGATGTAAATATTGGTGCGGGGTGCCGAATAGACGAGTCCATTATATGTAATAATTGCGACATAGGTGATAATGTAGTTCTACATAATGCAATTGTAGCACCAAATAGTCGGATTAGTAACGACACCCAGATAAGAGATAAAACTCTTGATTTGGGTACTGATATCTAAGCTCTAAAAAAAGGTCTTAAGTTTGAGGATAATTATGCAAATCATCTAATAACTTAATAACCTGGAAGTTAGTGGTTTTTGAAACTTTTTTGATCATTAGATAATAATCTAATAACTTCTTTAATTCCTCATTTGCGTCTCCTATTGGCTTAGCAAGCAATTCAATAATAGCAATTAACCACATCCATTTAATAAAATTATCAAATAATTCAGCATTATACCATAGAAGCTGTTGATATCGGTTAACCTTTAAATATTGCTGTACTTCAGGATCGCTAAAAAACAGTTGGAAAACTGAATACAAATCTTTTTTGCCAATTATAACTGAATTAGACCAGCCTTGTAACCCTATCATTAACTTAAGAATCGGATCTACTTCTAATCTCTTATCCTTTTTGTCTTTGCTCAAATCATTCAGCGTGTTGTTAATATACTTAGAGAGTCTCCATTCATCAAATAAACTTCGACTTAGGAGCTTATAATTATTATTTGATTCGAATCGCCCTAATTGGTGAACAATAAGATATGAAAATATAATACCCCATTCAACTTCAGATAATGGAAGTAAGTTAATAAAAATGTCTCTATATTCCTCTGGAATTCTCAATTCTCCAACTTTATGTTTTAGTTTTAGCATAACTTCAATTCTCAATACGATATCATTCTTAATATCCGTATAATCCTTTTGACTTGTTGAATACTTTTTTACTTCAAGCAAAAATGCATCTAGATTATTGTAAATCAATTCTGCTTCTTTTCTTACCTTTTCTGGATTTAGTAAATTTCTTAATGAGTTCGTATTTATTAAAATCTTAAAAGACTTATGCAAGGGTTGATATACAAGTTCGTGTAGAGTTTCATTAATGTTAGGGACTCCCTTACCATTTAAAAGATCATGGAGCTGGGCATAATGGAAAAACTCATTATCGTTGATAATTTGAAAGTCCATAAACAAGAACTTTTGATATGCATGTAGTTCTATATATAAACCATGATCATGGAGTTCCTTATTTCGTCTTATGTATTCCAATCCCGTAAGATAATTTTTAAAGATACAATATCCCTCTACCGGTAATTTTAAACCCTCTGCTAAGGTTTTCTGGATTATCTCTTTATTACCGTTCACTTTTTGTGCAAATCCAACTGAATTTTTGATAAAACCGCTTACTTCAGCGTACCTATTATGAAAAATTATTAATGCACACTCATTATTAACCCGGTTAGAATACGCAAACACGTCTTCATTGACTACATTCCCCGTCCAAAAGTCATACAGTAAAAAATTATTAGCATTAGCATAAAGATAGCGTTTCTTCATTATCGGGAATATAGTTTCTTTATGATGCTCAAGTAAGCCTAAATTGATTTCTTCATCCCAGTAAGCCCGTCTGTATTCCATACCATACTTTTCGTGATATCCCTCGATTTGTCCATGGCTAAACATTGGAAGCCCTGGCATGGTTACCATCATTAAACAAACGCCAAAATATTTATCTCCATCAGCAAATTGTTTTATAGCGGTTTCTTCATCTGGATTACTCATGAAATTTACAAATCTTTTAAGGATTTCCGGATCGAATTGGAGAGTGTTTTTTAATACTAAGCGATACATAGCGTTATCTTCATCGCTAAGCATATTCATAAACGCAGAATTGTACACTCGATGCATCCCTAATGTTCTCACAAAAAATCCTTCAAGCAACCAGAATGCCTCTGCCAATAACAACGTATCTGGATTTTCCTTATTGATCCTGTCAACAACTTCTCGCCAAAATTCTGATGGCATCGCCTTATAAAACTCATCTTTGGAGATTCCATGCTCCGCTCTTGAAGGTATAGCACCTCCAGTTCCAGGTTCTGGAAACCATAATCTTTGGTAATGTTTTCTTGTAAGGGTCATTGCAGCATCAAACCGAATAATAGGGAACATCTTGGAAACGTGCAAAATAGTCTGAATAACTGCTTCTCGAACATCCGGATTTAAAAAATCCAATTGAGCCGTATCATTCCATGGAAAACTAGTACCGTCATTTCCATGATAAATATACTTGATTTCGCCAGTACGAAAATTTTCATGTTTAAATGTAACTGCAGCATCGGTTCTAGTAAAATATTTATCTTCCAGATGTATACCTATATTTGGATCTCCGGATAAATTCTCACCTGAAAAACTATAAGATGGAAATGGAGAGTATGGCAGAGAGATATACCAATTGGGATGTTCTAATACCCATTTTGAAACAATTCCAGTGTGATTAGGCACCATATCACAAGCGAGACGAATTCCTCTCTCTATAGCTCTATTTTTTAAATTGTTATAAGAATCATAACCTCCTAAATCATGAGCGATAACATAATCGTAAGTTGAATAAGCACTTGCTTCTGCTTCTGGATTACCACACCATCTTTTAATTGTTTTTGACGCCTGACTTCTTTCCCATAATCCAATGAGCCAAAGACCGCTAAACCCCCATTCTTTCAGTTGATTTAATTCTTCATCGGGGATATCATGTAATTTTGTAATTGTTCTATTGTACTTTTTCGAAAGCTGGTCCATCCAAACATAAATGTTTTTAGCGATCATGATTACCTTTGGCATCCATTCTTTGTCGATAGTATAATTTTCTATTTCCATAGAATCAAATTCATAAGCTTCTGACTCTCCAGGACCTAATCCCCTTAACATCTCTTCTTCCCTTATAATATCAAGGGCAATTAAGATTTGGAATATATACTTTCCTAATACCGATCCCCAGTTGTCATGAATATACTCTAATTGTTCTCGAATTGAATGTGGATATTTTTCTGCCGGTTCTTTCAACATTTCAATTAAATTCTGATTATTAGGTCCAAATTTAGCTTTTTCTTCAAAAAAATTAGAGATTTCATTAATGATTTCCCTATAAGCCGTGCGTTTTTCAAGCGATTCATCGTCAAATAGCTCGATAAAAGGAGAATAGGAGGGATTCATATTTCCGAGCCAGAGATTTACAAATTCATCAACAAAATGGATTTCGTTTTCAACTCCCTCTACTTCATCTTTTAAAAACTCTTCAATTTTTTCTTCTTCTTGGTATACAATATCTGGAGGAAATTCCTCTATCAAGGAGTAGATTGCCTCTTCTAATTTAGAACTGCCAATTTTATTTTCTAAAAACTCATAAAGTTCATTATTTAACCGTGAATTCTGGGTTTCTTCTTTGTACAAATTGAACAAGAATTTATTAATTTCGTACATTAATGCCATTCCATTGAATTCGCCTATTCGAATAGCAATTTCCGGATAATTAATTAAATCTCTTTTTTGATTTAATTTTTGAACAAATATCCTAACTAAATGGATATTTCCGTTAAATTCAAGATTACCCTTTTCTGAAAATTTAAACTCAGCAAATTCGTACTTATTTCTTGCATCTCTCGAGATTTTCATGAGAATTACAGCTCATTACTCTAACATTTATTAAAAGTGCCCTAAAGTTAATTGATAAATGTATTTTTAAACGAAAGTTATTATTATTATTAACAAGCTATACTAATTATATTTTACAATTCAAAATTTGAAAGGTTAAAATGATTTCACGCGTACAAAAGTTAGATGAACTTAATAAAAAAGGTCGAATTGTAGGAAGGGCTAATTATATATTTACACCCGAGATAGCGAGTTCTATTGGTTCTATTCATGGGAGTTCTTTTAGGGAAGACGAGACAATTGTTATCGGACGAGATTATCATAACGATAGCCGCATGTTAAAGAGAGGTTATACTGCTGGTGTAATGAGTACTGGAGTGAATGTATTAAATCTATCAGAATGTACATTTCCATTATTAGAATTCACCATAAGACGATTTGGAGCAAGCGGGGGAGCCTATTTTTCAGGAGGGCATCTATATAGTGAAGATGTCGGAGTAAGATTTGCAGATGCAGGAGGAATAGAATTAGCTCCTCTGGAAATCAAAAAAATCATTGAAGCATACAATACATATCCAACTCAAATTAGACGTGTCGATCCTAGGAGGATTGGACGTATTATTGCAATCCCTCAGACTCAAGATGTGTATATTAAATCGTTAGAACAATTTGTCAGTAAAAAACTTATCAAAGAGGCTAATTTAAAAATAGTAGTAGATTGTTCTTTCAGTCCAACTGGAAAAATAACTCCACTCTTAATCAATGAAGTAGGGGTGGAAGTAATCGCGCTAAATACTCATTATCGTGAAAGATCACTTGTTCCTGTTCCGAGCATAAATACCATTAAGAATACTGCGGATATCGTAAAAGCATCAAATAGTCATTTAGGAGTATGTTTTGATGTTGATGGATCAAGATTATTGGTAGTTGATGAAAATGGCTTAGAAATTAGTTTCGAAGATTTGTTGATGCTCTTCGTCGCTTACGATAAAGGAGTCCAAAAGTCTAAAAATAGTACGATAATTATAACGCCTTATATCTCTCGCGTTGTTAAAGATTTTATAAAGGAGAGCGGACATCCAATAAAACTTGTAGAAAATTATCCTGGAGAGCTTTCACGTCAAATAAGACAAGAAAGAGCTTGTTTTGCTGCAGCAGATTCCTTGAAATTTTATTTTCCTACTTATTCTCCTATAAGCGATGGTAACTATACTTTACTCAAAATTTTAGAAATAATGGCTCTTCAAAAGGATTTATTAAGTTCTCTTACAAAAGGGTTTCCCAAGGGTATAAAAGTTAATAAATCAATACCGGTTTCGTCAGATGTATTGGAAACAATCCACAACAGATTAATAGAGTTTGCAGATGAACATAACTTAAAGTATCAAGATATAATCAATGAAATAAAAATAATTTATGATGATGTGTACGTAAATATTAGAGTTTCTCTTAATAGGAATGCGATATTACTCTCTGCTGAGTCGGACGACAAAAACAAAAGTGAAAAAATGATATCGGAGCTATCAAAAATACTTTCCAAATTTTAATCACACAAAAACACTAAAATTTAATTACATGTAAAGTTAAATTTTTACTAATTCCATCATATTATTTTAAAAACTATGAAGTGAAATTAAAAATGGTCTGGTATTAATTTAAAATAATATGTTGTTATAATATATATAATTGATAACTAAATTAAAAATAATAATTAGAAGAGAGTTTTAATTGTGGCGATATTTGATATAAATTCTATGATTATCACAGGAACTTTATTTGTTATATTTGGAGTCTTTTTATTTTTCGATCTTTTCAAGAGAAACGAAAGGTATGGTTATTTAGCGTATATTGTTGCTTTGATACCAGTAAACTTCCTATGGTTTCTTCAGTTTGACGTTCTTGGGGCGTACCTGATATTGTTTATACTTTGGAACTTGTGCTTATTACGGGATTTGTTTGGTGTTTCACGAAAAAACGATCCAAAA
>JAUWZR010000321.1 GCA_030615235.1 Promethearchaeota archaeon | reverse complement strand
CCTTTATCGATAGACTAATTAATACTTCAGAGCAAATTCTCAAAAGTTGGGGTTTTAGAAGTTCTAAATTCAGTACTCTATAAGGTTTGGGGGACGCTCTAATAGGACATTATATAGTAATAAATAAAAATAAAATGTGTCGTTATTGAAACAAATGAAATTCGACTATGGAAAAAATGGAATTGAAATCTCTCTAGATTCAAATTGGAATACAACAACTTTTCTTCCTGCAAAACAAAAAGTAGTAAGAAATCCGGTTGATAAAATAAGAGATGCTATCAGAAATCCCCTAGGTTGCCCACCGTTAGAAAGTATTATCAAAAAATTAGTCGAACTCGAATCGGTATGCATCGTTGTTTCAGACGCTACGCGCCCTGTTCCAACGCATCTCATTCTTAGAGCGCTTATCGAAGAGTTAATTAGTTATGGAATTGAAGAAAAGGCAATTACTATTTTAGTAGCGACTGGACTTCATCGTCCTTCTCGACCTGACGAGATAGAAAGAATAGTAGGAAAAATCGTAAAGAGTCAAGTGGAAGTTTTTAATCATAATGCAAAAGATATGAAAGAACTCATACAACTTCAAGAAACTAATAAAAATGCTCCAATTCTAATCAATAAACATTACTATGAAAGCGATTTAAAAATCTTGACTGGATATGTAGAACCGCATTTCTTTTTTGGATTTTCGGGAGGATATAAGTCCATCGTTCCAGGAATCGCTGGTGCAGATACAATAATTGCTAACCACTCTGCAGAAAATATTGCTTCTCGATTTGCACGATTTAGAGTCCCAGAAAATAATCCATTGGTTGACAATTCGAGCGAAATAGGTAGAAAAATAGGAGTCGATTTTGCTATTAATCTATGCATAAATGAGAACCACGAAATTACGAAAATAGCTGCAGGCGACGTAGAGAAAATTCATAAAAAATTAGTTAATTTTCAAATTGAAAATGTATTTCAAGATATTGAAACACCGTTTGATATTGTTGTATGCGGAAATGGCGGATTTCCATTAGACCTCAATTTATATCAAGCCGTAAAAAGTATGGCAATCGGTGAAATGGGAGTCAAAAAAGGTGGAACCATAATTTCTGTAAATGAATGTTCTGAAAAAATTGGCATAGGGCAAAAAAAATTCAAGGAATTAATTTTTTCGGGTATGACACCAAAGGAAATTTATGACAAAATCCTTAGCAAAGAAATCGTAGTAGCTGATCAATGGCAAATCCAGGTATTAACTCGAATTTTAATGAAGTCTGAAGTGTATATTATTTCTAGTTTAGACGAGACAGAAATCGGTAATATAGGTTTAAAATCGGCGGAAACTGTAGAGGATGCTATAAATGATTCATTAAAAAAATACGGCCCTGAAGCTAAAATCCTGCTTTTACCGAATGGTCCACAAGCTTTACCAATACTTAAAGATACATCTTGAATCTCAATAATTTCGGATTGCTTTGGACGATATTATTCGTAGTTTAACGGAATTCAAATAAAATACATTAGAAAGAAATAGAAAAGCTAATTCAAAAAAAACTAAAAATGTCTATTAATAAAATATAAATTAATTTTTTTCCCATTGATTACCCGCAAACCTCGTGAAAAGCATGTTCTGGAACATATCACAACCACAGACAAAAACATTTTTAAATAGTGGCGTTACATTATTTATACTAATATAATAATAATAGATTATTTGTAGGAAAACTTGTAGTAATTTTTCAAAAACCTTATAATTAAAAAGGATCAAAATTAAGTTCGAAAATTTACGTTTATAATAATACTGAATAATCATTATTAAACAAATTTGTAACAAAAAAAGTGAAAATAAATGTCATACCGAGACCGCCTACGATCA
>JAUWZR010000055.1 GCA_030615235.1 Promethearchaeota archaeon | reverse complement strand
CAAAGGAAATTAGGGGATATTAGTTGTGTGAATTAAAAAATCAGAGAGTGTCATCTAACAAAGAATTAAAAAAAAATTAAGAGTTTTTTTGAGAGATTTTTTACCAAATGAAAGTAAATTAAAAGAAGAAATGTAGAAAATAGAAAATTTAAGATAACAAAAATAAAAAAAAATGAAAATAAAGAAGTGAATATGAAATGGAGGAATTAGCAAATAAGAAATCATTTAGGAATTACATGTATTTTTGGTCGGGACAATTATTTTCTCTATTTGGATCTATGGTTGTCTATTTTGTAATTATATGGTGGGTTACAGAGGAAACTCAGAGCCCAGTATATCTAGCAATCGGTTCATTTTTGTTTATTCTTTGTCAAGTGATCTTTATGCCAATTGCGGGAGTTCTTGCTGATAGATTGAACAGAAAAGTAATAATTGTAGTTGCTGACTCTCTACAAGCAGTTGCAACTCTAATTTTACTTGTTTTGTTTCAGATGAATCTTGCCAATATATGGATTGTCTTAATATTCATAAGTGTTCGCAGCACATTTCAAGCGTTTCATTTACCAGCAGTGAATTCTATCATACCATCTATGGTTCCAAAAGAAAATTTATCCAGAATTAACGGGATTAATTTCTTATTTACTGGAGTAGTTCAAATTATTGCACCATTAATAGGGGCAACTTTAATGATTTTAATTCCAATAAATACGATTCTTTGGGTCGATATCATAACATTCTTTATAGCTTTAATCCCGCTAGTGCTCATCCAGATTCCCTCAGTCGAGAACCATGGAGAAAATGTTGAAAAAAAATCATTCTTTAGAGAATTCAAACTTGGCCTTCAAACTATTAAGGTTATCCCTGGACTAGTTACATTAATTTTTCTATCTATGTTACTCAATTTTTTGATAAGACCTTTTGATACATTGATGCCCTATTATATTAATGTTTTTCACGGTGGTTCTGCTACACATTTAGCAATAGTCTTAGTGTTTTTTCAAGGTGGTATGATTTGTGGTGCTCTTTTAACTTCAATCAAGAAAACCTGGAATAGTAAGATGAAGGTAATATTTGGTTGTATTTTTATTCTCATGACGGGCTATGGAATTATGGCCTTATCTCCTCCAGGAGGATACTTAGTAATAGGTATAGGTGGAGTTGCGATGGGCTTAACATTACCAATTATAAATTCTTTATATCAAACATTTATACAAACGGTTGTTCCAGCTGATAAGATGGGGAGGGTTACTTCCATCGACTCTTCGCTATCCATGTCGATCTCTCCAATTGGAACTTTAATCTCTGGACCCTTAGCGGAAGTGTTTGGTGTTGGTAATTTGTTTCTGTATTGTGCTATCCTTGGAATGATAGTAACAATTTTAGTTTGGAGTTTTACAGGCATTAAAAACTTAGATTATGACAGCAAAAGTGAATTGGAAATGATTACTAGCAATATAAATAGTATTAAAAATTAATTTTTTTTATTTTTCTTTAAAAAAAATAAAAGCTTAAATATTGATCTTCTTTCTCCAAAAGTTAATCTTCTTACGAATATCTCCAATTTCCATTGAAGACAATAAGTTTGGAACCGATCTTAGAGTTGCGATAGTAATACTCATAGGATTCAAAATAGAAGCATATCCAATATCTTCCGTTATTCTTGTTCGTAGGTATTCTAAATCGTCTGAAAGTTCAGAGCTCAACTTTTTATCTAAATTATTAATAACTATGTCGAATAATTCTGATATGGTACCCTCCATATCTACTGTTGGCCCAGGCGTAACTTTTGGTTTTTGAGTTTCAACTGGCTGTTCTATTGTAGGCTTTTGAGGAATTGGGGGTTGTGTTGGAACATCAGGTTTTTGCTCCAATGGTTTGAAAATGTTATTATTTCCATTAGTTTTTAGGGGTTGGGTTTGAATTTCAGGTTCCTTGAACACCTGAGGTGTTTCTGGCATCTTAAATGTTGTTTGCTGAATTGGTTGTTTAATCCCTTTCGTTACTTGCGACGATTCTATTGAATACATAATATCACTATCGCTTATTTTCTTGCTCTGAATCCACACATCTTCTAAAATCGGTGCAAAAAGTTTAACATGCTCGGTTAGGACAGAACCCATTCCAGCTATCTCAATACCTCCAAATTCATTTTTGGATGCTGCACAAATTACAACTTCCTCAAAATCTCGGTTAACGGAGTATAAATTTTCTCTTGAGTATAACCTTATATTAAAATTAGGATATCTCACGATCTCAGCTAATTTTACCTGATCATTTGGATTATTCACATCGAAATTTGCTGAGATTCTC
Organism: Promethearchaeota archaeon; assembly: GCA_030615235.1. GTDB lineage: Archaea > Asgardarchaeota > Lokiarchaeia > Sigyniarchaeales > SOKP01 > SOKP01. The sequence continues at coordinate 9,649 of JAUWZR010000055.1, read as the reverse complement.
ACATTTATGAATTTCTTCACTTTTGAAATAGCCACTAAATCTATATCTTCCAGTTTTGGTGTTATAATATGGATCTTCGCTTTAACACGTGTAAGTGTTTCGTTTATCTGAGCCTTCATCCCCTCAACGCTTCTTACAAACCATACATCTTTAAAACTTAACATTGATGCTACTTTCGATCGTTCCCAAAACTCTGTCATGGTTTTTTCTGATAAATCTAATTGGTTTAAGATGTTCGTCATTATATCTTCTTCAAGAGTCTTATAAATTTCTCGTTGGAATAGGCTCTTTAGTTCTTCAATTCCCTTATCCACATCCTCGTAAACACTTGTTATTCGGCCGTCTAATTCTTCCATAGTGTCCTCTAATCCAGAAACAATATCCGATAGAAAATTACTTAAATCAATACTCATCTCACCCGCAACATCTGAAATAGAACCTAATTGGTCTGTAACTTGATCCAATGTACCTTGAATGGAAGTGACAAATTTTTCTCTAAAATAATCCGTGAGGTCGCTGAACTGTTCTGAGATTATTTTTGAAACTATTTTCTCAGCCATACTTTTTAACGCACCGATTCTAAATTGTTTTTCAAAAGCAATAGAGATTTCAGATTTAATTTTTTCTAATCGAGTTTCAACTACATCAAATTCTTTTATAATTTCGTTGGGTACGATTTCTCTTAAATTTAAGATATATGATCTTATTTCTTGGAATTTTTTAACTTTCTCGAGCTCTCCCTCTACTTTACTGAATTGCGCTTTAATTTGAGCTGGCAAATTAGTTTTCATTGTATTGATGTAGTTTCTATAGTCGTTGAATTTGTTTAATTTAGCTGAATGTGACTCAATTTCCTTAAACTTTAATTCTAATTTTTTAGGTGTAGATTCTTGAATTTGTTGTACAATCGTTTTAAATTTTTTGATTTGATTTAATAATGCAGTGTAGGGGGGTAAAGCAATATAAAATGGTGTAGTTCCCGGTACTTCTCGAACTAATCCTTTCTCGAGAAGATTTTTGGCAATATCGATTGCTCTTTCCTCTGAAATGTTGATTAACAACGCTATTTCTCCAGCCATAACCGGACCTCTTCCCGTCAAATGAAAATATGTTTCAATTTCGTCTTGAGTTAAACCAATTAATTCCAAAACTTGCTTTGTCGATTTGAATTCGTGATTATCTTCAGTCATTTATATTTTACACTCTAAATCTTATTTTTTATATATTTGCTCAAGAAGTTCTAATTGTTTGATAGCGGATTCTTTTTTTAAGATATCTTCCGACACTGCTTTTCTTACATTTTCAATTAAATACTCAGGGTAAAATTTATGAGCTGTAATATCAGTTAATAAAAATACCCATTCGATATTACTTTCGTCCTTAATAATCTTAATAATATGATCAGCTTCTAAGGTAGCTAAAAAGCTCCTTATTTGATCGAAAGTTTGTCCTGGTCCTCTTGGTACTTTATTTATGGGATAAGATCTTTCTCTGAAAAGAATAATATAATCGAAAATATCAGGATTTATCATGTGAGATGCTATTTTTAAATTATCTGCCTTTGTAGGTTTATAGTAGGAGAAATAACCTGTAGCTAATTCAAGGTATTTCTTGGCTACATAAGGATTTGGTAGCCCGTTTTTTGCTTCCACTAATAATTTGCTTACTGGACTTCTAATTATAATGAAATCTGAAAGTAGAAATAAAGAAATATCTGAATCACCTTCAATCCAATCCTGTCTAACAAGATCAGTTTTAACAAAATGACTCAACAAGATATCAATATTAGGGATAAATTTCCCTGTCTTCTCCTCCAAGAGATTATGTAATTCCTTTTTAGTATGTGGTTTTTCCTGTAAGATTTCTAATATCATTCTCCCTTTTTCACTACTATAAATTTGTGCCATTACTTGCTCTTTCGTTAAATTTTTTAGACGCTCTAAGTAAGTGAGAGAATTTTTTATGTAATCTATTAATTCTTCTGTTATGTCCATTCGAGTAGTTAGGTTTTGATTCATGCTTTTAAGGTAAAATAAAATATTTTGATTGATTTCGGAAAGGATAGTTTCTCCGAAAATTTCGGGATCTTCCCCAAGTTCCATAATGAAATTAATCATGAATTGATTTTCAGATTCCATTCCAGTAAAATAGCTGGAAACATTTGAGCGAGCTTTTTCTAATCGTACCAATACATTTCCAGCTTCTCCAGCACCGGTAATATGGGCGTAGAAAATTCTCATCATGTCATCGAGATCTACGATTAAATCCTCAGGATAGCTCAATTGAACTCCAAGGCCTTGATCTTCTGTCCAATTAGTGATAACATACCCTTTTGTCATATTTTTCACATTTAATTTTTATATATTTACTAGTTTTTATTTTTCTTTTAATTCATTTTCGGTTTTTTTTTCTAATTGAATAGTTTCAACATTACTTTCGAGGTGGTCTTTAATTAAATCTTCTCGGGATGCAATGTCTTTTACAGGTTTTGTCTTTTTACCTTTTTTTATTTTCTTCCTAATTTTTCTCGATTTTCTTACAGTAGGAGGATATTTGAATCGAACCTCATACAGTGTAAATCCTACAACCAAAACAACAAGAGCTCCAACTAATGTAATGAATAATAAAGAGAAATCAGGTGGTGTAACTGATACAACATTTAATGTAATTTCATAAGTTTCAAAACTATAGTCATCTCCCGCAGAAGCAGTAATAGTTATTGTATAAGTACCTGTCGGAATATTTTCTAATTCAACTTCGTAAGTACCATCATTTTCGGGATCTAAAAGAGTACCTTGACCATATGCCCATCTATATGTAACTGTAGCATTAGTAATTGTTCCTCCAAAATCAGAATCGGTTAATACCATTGATAATAATATGGATTCACTAGGTAATATGCTAAAGTAGGACTCTCCAGAAGTAGTATTTATTACCGTAGCTATTTTATTCAATGTAATCCTTAGACTTAATGTTTTAACTTGGAAATTATTAGCATGCGCTATAATTGTGAACAAATTCACTCCAACTTTTAAAACAGTTGTATCTAATAACAAAGTGTATTGGTTCATAGCTAAATTTTCAGTAAGATTATCGGAATAGGTATCATCTATCAATTGAATATTACTTCCACTGATATGAGTTTTAGTTTGATTATCCAAATATTTAACTGTAATGTTTAAACTGCTTCCAAATGGAAGTTCATACACGGGATCGATCGTTTTATCTTCAGTATTTAAGAACAATGAAATTTCAGTAGCTCTTTCCGATACTTTAATATAAAGTTGAAATGATCTAGGTTGATAGTTTTCCAGATACGCAAAAACCGTAAGTATTGTTATTCCTTGCTCTAATGAATTAGTGTTTAAAGAATAATTATATTGATTACCAACTTCACTAAAATTCCCACTTAATACTGTTACCGTTGCGCCGGTAAGATGTTGTTTAGATACATTATCTCTATAAAAGACAGTTATGTTTAATATTTGATTCACATCTGCTAATATAGTTTCAGCTTCCGTTCTTTGAGAACTATCTACATAAACTTCCAATTCTGTTGCTCTTTCGATTACTTCAAAATTGATTTGGATTGATTGAGATTGATAATTATTAAATTGTGCTTCTATCGTAACAATTGTTATTCCTTGATCCAAATCATTCGTGTTTAAAGTATAGTTATACTGAGATCCAGTTTCAGTAAAATTATCCCAATCCAATGTTACTGTTGCACCTGATATATGTTGTTTTGTTACATTATCACTGTAAAATATAGTAATATTGATGAACTGGTTAACTTCTACTTGTATTGTCTCAAGTGCGGTTGTTGTTGTATCGTTTACTAATAGTTGTAGTTCAGACGCAATATTGTATACTTCAACGTAAATTTGAATGTTTTGAGATGTATAATTATCTAGTTGAGTAAAAATTGATAATACATTAAAGCCTAAACTTAGATTATTTGAATTTAATGTATAATTATACTGTGCGCCAATTTCACTGAAATTACCAACGCTAAGAAGGGTAGCTTCTGCTCCACTAAGATGGTCTTTTGTTATGTTATCTCGGTAAAATAAAGTTAAATTTAATATTTGATTTGCTTCAATTTGAATAATATCGTTATTTGATTTTAGAGTACCATTTACATGTAATTCAAATTCGGTTGCTCTTTCGATAACTTCAACGTAGAATTGGATTATTTGTGTTTCGTAATTAGATTTTTGGGCAGTCACTGTTAGCGACCATATCCCTATTCCAAGATCAGTGTTGTTTATTATTCTTGAATATTGTTCTAAAGAAGCATTTTCATTTAATTGGCCCGAAACTTTACCGCTAAGTTGAACATTAGCATCTGAGATGTGGTTTCCAGTTTGATTATCCAAATATTTTATTGTGATGTTTACGGTATTTCCTAATGGGATTTGTATAAATGGAACAACAGTTTTATTAATAGTCTCTAAGAATAATTGAGATTCAGTTCCATAATCTGGAAAAGTTTCTACATATGTAATATTTAGGTAAACATCGTCTATAGATATTGTGATGTTGTTAATTAGAGTGAAGGTGTTTGCTATAAATACTTGCAAGGAAAGAGTGATATTAACATCTTTTAAGATTAAATTTGTAACATCAAATCCTCCTACTTTTGCGTCTTGCCACGAAGTAGTAGCACTACTTAATCGAATAGTTTCTGGATGCTGGTTATTGTTGATTTTAATTCTAATTTCTGAGAAAGAGGATAAAGATGTAGGCCAATCCTGATCTATCATATATCTAAATTCTAGATTAGCATCAGTTATTTGAATATTGCTTCCAGAAATCGTATTTCCTTCTTGATTCCATGAGACTGAAGAATATTCTTCTATTTCTCTCTCATATGTGAAAGTGAGATTATAGGATTTAATTCTTAATTCATCCCAATAATCAGTATCGACACCCAAATTATTATCTTCACAGAAGATATCGATTCCGAGAATGATTGTAAAGCTTGTTGAATTGACACTTAATACATATTCTAAATATGTACATAATAGGTTTTCATTAATTTGATCTAAATACCAATCTGTTTTTTCACCGATTGGAGGAAAATCTCTGCCTAAGTCGCGAGTCCTGTTTTCAGCCAATTGGAATGGTTGATATACGCCATTTAAATCTTCAATTAGGACGTAAAATCTCGCATAATCTCCAATCGAAAAACACCAATTACCTGATCCTGACCCGTTATCACCAATAACTTCAATACCATTTGAGCCGTAAAATATTTGAGCAGAAGCATTAAAAATAACATCAAGAGACGCAGATGTAATTCTATAATCTGTCATATCCTTTGGTAGCGTAATATTCTTTTTCCAATGCACACTTACAGTATTTCCAGTTTGATTAATATTTTCATCCCAATGATGTTCAATCCAGCACCCATCATCATCAAAATGGCGATCATCCGAACTCGGGAAGACGCCCCAATCGTAATTGGGTGTTTCAATCCAAGTGGAGTTAGGAATTCCTGAAATCTCAATAGTATCGCTATCTCCTAGTATATTATAATTTGCTTGACCACCACCAATATTCGCATCAACAGTGGAATTATCTCCTTGGGCACCTTTTGTATAATACCAGTTATCTTGAGTTGAGAAATTGTTATTTATTAACCATTCTTGGTTATATAATGTTTCTGCTGATGTGTGAATTAAATTATTATGATATGGCTGATTTAATGATATTTCGGGAGTAAGAATATTAATTAAAGGAAATGCAAGAAAAGAGAGAATTAATATCCTTATTAAACCTAAACTGGCAAACTGTCTACTCTTCATAATTTACACCTCACCCTCGAATTTTTCATGAAAATTGCTTTTCTCAGTTTCAATTTTTTTAATATTTTTTTTTTTAACAGAATTTAGGTTTTTAGTAGTTTCCTCACTTATTTGAGCTTTATTTTCTAATAAATTATTTTTAATAATTTCATCACGCGTTTGAAGAGAAATTGGTTTTAATTTTTTACCTCTCATAATTTTCTTCCGTAATTTTCTCATTTTCCTAACTTTTGGTGGATATTTAAAATGTTTTTGGTACAGAATAATACCCAAACTTAATCCTCCTACTCCAATTGCTAAAGATATTATTATTATGGTAATATCAGGACCGGGTTGTGCGATTACATTTAAAATAATTTCGAAGTCGTCGATAAAGTCGTATTTTTCTCCAGCATAAGCATTAATATAGATACGATATGAACCTGCAGGTACATTATTCAATATCACTTCATAAATTCCATCATTATCAGAATCAAGCAAAATTCCTTGTCCATTATCCCACCTGTAAGTTACAGTTGCATTTTTAATGGATCCCCCGAAATCAGCATTGTTAAGGACAATTTGAATAAGAAAATCATCAAGGGGTTCTATATCTGCAGTATTTAAGCCAGATATGGTATCTATTAACGTACTCACGCGATCTACCGTTATTCTTACATCTATTGTGTTTATTTGATATGTTGGTAATTGGGCCACAATTGTGAATAATTTAACACCAAGTAATAGAGTAGAACTATCTAAAATGATCGTATATTGATTCAACATCAAGTTTTCTGTAAGGCTTTCAAATAAGCTTTCTCCAATTAGTTGTATAAGTGCATTGGGTATTTCAAATCCCGTTCGATTATCATAATACTTAATAGTAATATTAATCATGCTGCCAATTGGTAATTCAAAAACAGGATCTGCGGTTTTATCTTCCCCATTTATAAAAAGTTGAAGCTGAGTGGCTCTTTCTATAACTTCTATAAAAAATTGGATTGATTTTGGTTGATAATTAGTTAATTGAGCAAAAATTGTCAAAATATTGATACCTTGCGCTAAATCAGTTGAATTGATGGTAATATTAAATTGCGAACCTATTTCCTCCAGACTATTAATACCTAACAATTCTACATTGGCACCACTTAGATGAGAGCCCGTAAGATAATCTTTAAAGAAAATTGTTATATTTATTAACTCGTTTGCCTCAAATTGGATAGTATCGCTTTGATTTTTCTGGAGACCATTGATAAATAGAATTAATTCTGTAGCCCTTTCATCTACATTAATAAAGAATTGAATAGTTTTAGCTTGATAACCATCTATTTGACAAAATATGGTTAATATATTAATTCCCTTAGTTAGATTATTTGTTTGAATAGAAAAATTAAATTGAGATCCTATCTCATCAAAACTCCCCAATCCTAGTAAATCAACATTTGCCCCTGTAAGATGAGAATCGGTATTATTATCTCTGTATAGGACAGTTACATTCAAGGATAGATCAAACTGAGAGTTGACTGTATCCCCCTCATTTATTTCCTCTTCTTCTACATAGAATTTTACATAAGTTGATCTGATTTGAATGTTAATAAAAAATTGAATCGTTTGGGATTGATAATTATTTTTTTGAGCAAAAATAGTTACTACATTCACACCCTGACTCAAGTTATTAGTGTTTAAAGTAAAATTATATTGATTTAAACCCTCATCCATGCTTCCAAATCCTAGTAAATCGACTGAGGCTTCATCTATATGTAATAATGTTAGATTATCGATGTAAAAGATCGTTACATTTAAGAATTCATCGTATTGGGAGTCAATTGTAGCACTATCATATTTTAGATTGTCATTTATGTATAGCATTAATTGAGTTTCTCTCTCGATAACTTCGACAAAAATCTGAACAGACTCAGTCTCGTAATTGATTTTTTGCAGAGTGACAGTTAACACGCTAATTCCTAGACCTAATTCTGTTGAGTTTACGATGAAATAATAATGTTCTAAGGCAAAATCTTCAGTTAAATCGCCAGAAATTTTTCCTTCTAATGTAGCGCTATCTGCACTGATGTGATTTCCACTAACATTTCCTTTATAAGTAACAGTAATGTTTAACATATGATTAAAAGGAATTTTAATTACAGGTTCAAGAGTTTTATCATCTCCGTCTAAAAATAATTCTAAATCTGTACCATAATCTGGAAATGTTTCGGTATAAGAAATATTAAGATATACATCATCAATAGAAATATTATATACTTCAGCTAATTCAAATGTGTCTTTGAGAAAAACTTCTATTGAGACTGTAATGTTCACATCTGTTGTTATTAAACTTGTAACATCAAATCCTCCAACTTTAGCTTCTTGGAATGAAGTATTTGCCGAAGTTAGTTTTATAATGCCTTCTCCGAATGTTTTATTATTAATAAAAAATCTAATCTCTGAAAGAGGCGCTGAAGAGGGCCAAATATTGTTAATTTTATACTTAAAGAAAAATTTGGCATCATCAATCTGAACACTGCCCCCATCAAGCTTATCTCCTTTTTGATTCCATGAAATAGAAGTCGAATGGTCAATTTTTTTCTCGTAAGTGAAAGTCAGATTATAGGAATTAAATCGTAAGTCATCCCATATATCATCTTCTAATCCTGAATCATTATCTTCACAATACAAGTCTATTCCAAGAGTGATGTTAAAAGACGTGGAATTGATCCCTAAAACCAATTCTAAATATTCAATTAACAATTCTTCATCAATCGAGTCCAGTGGTGTATTAGTTATATTCGTAATAGCAGGAGGTCCATCACTTCCTAAATTACGAGTTCTATTTCTTGCCAACTCAAAGGGTTGATACTCATTTTCTAAGTCTTCAATTAATACATAAAACCTTGCCCAATCTCCTATATCAAGATAATCGCAAGAATCACCAGGAACTTCAATACCTCCAGGATCTGTAGCAGTAACTGTTGCGTTAAATTTTACTTCAATTGACGCGGATGTAATTCGAAAATCTGCCATATCAATTGGTAAGTCAATTTGTTTTTTCCATTGTATACTAGGTGTTTGTCCCGTCTCATCTCCATCACCCTCATACCATCTATAACCAACCCAACATCCATTGTCATCAAATCCGTGATTATCAGGAAAAACACCCCAGTCTAAATTTGGCATGGCTGCCCAAGTATTGTTTGGAACTCCTGAAAATGTAAATATTCCGTTTTCTCCCAAAACCATATAATTTGCTTCCCCAGGGCTCGTGGTAGCATCCATATCTGAATTATCTCCTTCAGTTCCATTTTCCCAATACCAAGTTGGTTCTATTGGAGACTCAAATGTAGGATTATTAATCCATTGTTGCGTTACAAATCTTGTAGCGGAAGTCTTGACAAAATCAGTATCTCTATTTTCTTCATAAGACACATTAAGATTATTTTGAATAAAGGGAAAAAATAAAGAAGCGCTAAGCAAAATTAATAATCCGATTATTTTAAATTGTCGTTTTTCTTCTGTCAAGCTCACTCACTCATCTATACGATTTTTACTATCAATTCCTTTACAAAATTATTAAAAATATAAATTTCTGATTCGATATCTTAAAATCAATTAATTAAACAATAGTCTATTTATTAAACTTAAACTTGTTATAAATTCTAATAGCGTTATTCCTAAGTTTACATACATTATTTGACAAATACAAAATAGTAGTAACACTTCCCTATTTTAAACCTTCATTTCATAAAAAAAAAAAGATTTAATATTTAAATTACTGAGATATTGAAGTGATATTTTTCTCTATACTTTTTTAAAGTATACTTTTTTAAAGTGAACTTTTTACAAACCCACCATCAACTTGGACT
>JAUWZR010000120.1 GCA_030615235.1 Promethearchaeota archaeon | reverse complement strand
TCTAGAGTTAAATTTTCTAAAGGGTTATTTTTAGCCGATATCATATCGAAAATTTTAGAGGAAGTCTTTTTTCCAATGCCTTGAAACAAAGTAAGTATTCTTGACCAAGAGATTTCATCTTGTGGATTTTGAATGATACGTAAATGTGCTAGTAAATCCTTAACATGAGCTCTTTCAAAGAAAGATACACCTGAATGAACAACATAGGGGATTTCATATTTTTGTAATTCCAATTCTATTCTTAAAGAGTGATAGCCAGCGCGGTACAAAACAGCAATATCATCTAAATCATACCCTTCAAATTTCAATTGATTTATCATATTAACTATAAATTCTGCTTGGTATTCATCAGACTCAGTTGAAACATGGATAGGTTTCATTCCATTTCTACGTGTAGTATGCATCTCTTTCTTATATTGGGAGAAATTATGTTTTATTGACTCATTAGCTAAATCTAAAATTTCAGGAACACTTCGATAATTTTGAGTTAGCTTAAAAACTCTACAGTTCTCGAATCGTTTTGAGAATTCCATAATATTTTGAAAATTGGCGCCTCTAAATCCATAAATACTTTGTGAATCGTCACCAACAGCCATTACGTTATGTTCTGGATTCTGTTGTACAATTTTATTGATAATTTCATCTTGTATATAGTTTGTATCTTGGTATTCGTCAACCAAAACATATTTGATTTTCTTAGCTATTAATTTCGCAACAAATCTTTCATCTAATAGCCTATTCCAGAAAACTAATAAATCGTCGAAATCCACTAAGCTATTTTCTGCTTTTTTTGTGCTATAAATTTTTAAAACATCTCGTAATTTCGCAAAAACAGCATCATTATCTAACTGATTATATTTCCATTGAATCACTTCACGAATTGTCTTATTACAGTTGATAGAAAACGATAAAATAGCTTTTACCATTGCGGATGTAGGAAATCTTTCTTCAAGATCTTTTGCATCTGCTTTATCAATTGATAACTTCATTAATCCTTTCGCATCAATTTCGTCCATAATTGTATAATTGGGTTTTAATCCAAGCGTTTTTGCATACATCCTCAAAAATCGGCTAGCAATTGAGTGGAAAGTACCCGCCCATATACCCTTTGGTTTTTTTCCAAGTAAAGTTTCTACTCGTTTGATCATTTCTTTAGCGGCTTTATTCGTGAAAGTAACAAGCATTATTTCACTAGGTTTTACTCCAGACACTAAAAGTTTAGCAACAGAATAAACTATAGTCCTCGTTTTTCCAGAACCGGCTCCTGCAATAACCAACATCGGACCTTGAATGTTATTCACAATTTGTAGTTGTTCTTCGTTTAAATCTGTTTTAAAATCAACTTCATCGTATTCCTCGTTTATCTTAGGGGGGCCTACATCATCTAGGGATTCAGCATAGGTCTCATCGTAAAATTCAAAGACAAATTTTTCCACTTTTCTGAATTTATTACTGCTATTAGGTAATTCCATCCCTATAATATATAATAATACAATTTAGTTTTAATTGAATTTGAAAAGGAATTGCTAATTTAAGAGAAATTAATCATCCTTATTAGTAAATTTAATTGTGTTATTCCTTGGCTCATAAAGAGTGCCCTCTTTAACAAGTTCTTCCATAGCATCTTTAATCCATTTTTCATCTAAATTTTCTTCAAGCTCAAGAATTTGTATGACATTTCTTTTTTCTAAAGCTTTCCAATTGTTATCTTCAAATATTTCTTTTAATCTGGTAAGCATTTTATCAAGTTTATTGATAGAGCTCCGAGACTGGCCAACTAAAATCCTATCCATATCAATCTTTCCCGTGCTTTCATCGTAACCTGTATCTTTTAAATACCTCTTAAATAATTTGATAATTTCTTCAACATCACTTTTGATGACTTTATTCCTTAATGCCATTTTTGCATAAGCTTCACTCAATCGCACGAGAGCATCTAGATTTCTTGCTAAAATCGAAACAATCGCATCTTCACTGTCGTATTGACCTCGAAGTTGTAAATAGAAGTCTTTAATTTTTTCCTTTGCTTCTTCACCCAATACAGGAAAACAATTCCTTCTTGCAAGTTTAATGTATTTTTTTAAAAGTTCATTATCAATAGGAGCTAAATTACCTGATTTACTATTTATGTTATCCTTTGGTCCTTGCATTGAGTTTTGTAATATAAACTCTGCCATTTGTGCGTCATTAGCTGGATCTGGTTTGTCCATAACTATAAAAATTAAATCAAAACGAGATAAAAGCGAAGGCGGAAGATTAATGTTTTGTGTAGGTGTTTTGTAGCGATCATATCTTCCAGTACGAGGATTTGCTGCAGCTATGATCGCTGTTTGGGCTTTTAAAGTAGCGACAATTCCTGCTTTCGCAATACTAACAGTTTGTTGCTCCATTGCTTCGTGTAGAGCTGATCTATCGGATGGATCCATTTTATCAAATTCGTCTATAGCAGCGACGCCTCCATTAGCAAGTATAATGGCCCCTGCCTCAAGGTTCATTTGACCGGTTTCAGTATCCTTAATAACCGCAGCGGTTAGACCTACTGCCGTTGACCCTTTCCCTGATGTATACAAACCGCGAGGTGATACTTCGATTGCACTTTTTAGAATCTCTGATTTACCAGTACCTGGATCCCCCACAAATAAAATATGTATATCACCTCGTTTATATCCTCCCCCGGGTCGTTTCTTTCTAGTACCCCCAAATAAACTTAATGCTGTAGCCATTTTCAACTCGTCTCTTCCATAGATAACTGGGGATATAGACCTTGCTATTTTCTTTTGTATCATGGGTTCTTTTGATAATCTTTCAATCTCCTCTTTATCTCTTTTAGATAATTCAATAAATCCTTCTGTCTTGTCTTCTGGATCGATGTAATTGACATCGATATAAGTTTTAAAGAGGGTACTATTCATACTTTTAGTAGATTGCGCTAAAACTGATTTAAATGTCCCCATTAAAGTGACCCTATCACCAGGTTTTACACTATCTACTAAATCGTAAGTTAATATTGCTTGAATCGCTCTTGGTATTCTACCAGGAGGCAAATCTTCGGGAATTTCTTGGATCATGACGCTTTGCCAATCTATAAATTCAGAATTTTTAGAAATAAGCCTGAAATCTGATTGAGATTTTGCTTTGCAGCGCGTATTAGAACAAAAATTTGGCCATTTTACTTTAGATGTAAGTTGTAAAACTTCAAATTTGGCACCACATGTCATACATTCGAACTCTGCTTTAATTAATTTTGGTCTTATCGTTGAACTCCTCACTAAAATTCCTTTAGTCCACACAAGATGATCTATGTTTTTTGCCCTTAAACCTCTTAGAGTTATAAATAGGGGACTCAGTTCGTCTTTGGTTGTTATCCTAACAAAGTAATCTTGAACAATTAGACTACCGCCTTGAAATTTCATGATGTTCTTGAAAGCGTCAATAGCATCTTCTAAAAGGGAACTAGGATCTTTTCTTAAAAGCTCAGCAATTTGAGGATCAAATGCTAATAAATCTTCGTAGGAAATAGTTAATATGTTGCCACTTTTTGAAATAACATCATTAATCAAATCTAGATATTTATATACTCCTGGCGTTTCTTCAAATAATCTAAAAAATTCTTCAAAACGCTGAATTTTGTGAATAGGTATACTAGGGGTGGACATTGGCGTTGTCAAACGAGATCACCTTTATTATAACATTGATATACCCAAATTATTTTTGGTGATATTTTAATCTAATATATTAACGATTTAAGCTTATTAAGCAGTAAATAAAAATTGTCGGAAAAAAATAATAAGAGATAATTAGTTTAGTGAAATACTCCACAGAAATATCAATAAAACCTTGGTTTTTTTTAACCTTCTCTTAATTTATGTAGGATTTCGCAAATAATTTTATCTTGTGACATTTCACATCTAATTTTAAGTAAGGATATTACCCTCTTTTTTATTTTTTCATCTGCATATCTAACTGTTCGCCCCAATATAATTGCTATTGATTGTTGTGTTTCTATAGTGGATTCATCGCTTAAATTTTTTAATAATTTTGAGAGTATTTTAGTTATACCCCTTTCTTGGATGATTTTCACCATTACATCTACGGTCGTTGCTCTAACATCTTCTACTTCGTCCCCTAACAATGATATAATATTCTGAAAAACTTTATCGATATATTCAAAGCTATATATTTTTAATAAATTAGCTGCTCCTTCTCTAACCTTAGGGTCTTTGTTCAATAGGTTTTCCGAAACTTTTATCAAGGGGATTTTAGATTCGGAAATTTCTTTAATTGAAGAAAGTATTTTCATTGATGATCGTCGGACCCAACTTTTGTCGTCATCCATTAAACTTACTAAATTCTTAATAATTAATTCCTTGTCTTCAATAAATGGGATTAGTTTTCCTAAACTTGTAACTGTAGCTTCCCGTACGATCCAATCTTCGTCAATTAAAGCTTGGTTAATTAAAGCATCAATAATAGGCATTGGCAGAGTTTTTCCAATATAGCCTAAAATTTTCACACTTGTTTCTCTAATGAATGAATCGGAATCTGATAAGTATTCTAAAACGAGAGGAATGGGTATAATATCCGGTAAATTTTTTGATATTTCCAATATAGATTTAGTTAAAACAATTCTAACAGATAATTCTTGTTCAGGGAGAAATTGTAATAATTCTGTTAATACAGATGTTAATGCTAAGGGTTTTGTTTTTGAAATTTTTGATATTAAGAAAGCGGTTTCTTTCTTTAGAACAATCTCATTTTCGCCTTTAATTATTCCTAAAATTGAATTAACTGCTATTAAATCGATAAATTCGTCTATTAACCCATCCAGCGAAGAGATGATATTAATTTTTGTATCAAGATCTTCCGAATTCAACTGATCAATTAGTTTTGGGATTATTTCATTCGGATATTGTCTGCATATCTTAATAATCGTTTGGGAAATAATACCTTTTGATATAAATTTTGTTTCATCTTTAATTTTGATTAAATTATCTAAAATTAGAGTTGGGTTTTTCTTAAAGTTCTTAACAATAATATCTGAAATTCCTTTTTTTAACTCGGAATTGTTGAATTTTATAAATATTAATAAAGTTGTTAATATCTTTTCAGGATTACTTTGCCATATTATACCTAATAGAGAAATAATACTATTTAATGAATCTAAATTTTCAGTATCAATTTGACTGATAATTTTTTCTAGATCGATGGACTTTGGTTCTTCAGCATAATATTTTTCTAGAGCTAAGACTGATGATTTCCTTACCTTTTCTTCTGAATTTAGTAATCCTTCATAGAAAGACGAGATAGGAATAGAATATTTCTTAAAGTTTCCGATTTTAGAAATTACGTCAAAAATAGAAGCTCGTACATTACTATTGGTATCGTGCATCAAGGGAATTAATGTCTTAACAATATTGGAATCAATTTTTTCAAGATTGAGATTTTTCAAGTTTCGAATTGCCGCTGCTCTAATGTTTTGATTAGGGTGATGAATTTTATTTAGTAAGATTTCAGGTTCCACATTCAACTGTGTCTCTGATAGCAGATTTAGAATTTCTATTTGAACGAAACTGTTTGGATCGTTTAACAATTTCATTAAATTTATATTTTGAACTGAAGCTTTTTCAATAGCAATTAATTTGGTTAATAACTTTAACCCGATCAGTTTCATTCTCCACTCAGTATCTGATATTAGGTTTCTAATGATTGTTATTGGTATTTTTTTTATTAACGAATCTTCAGCGTGAAGTATTAATTCAGCAATAGGTATACTTTTATCATAATTTGGTGATTCGAGAGCTTCTAGGATCCACGGTATCACTACTTCGGAGGCATCTTTCTCCAATTTTTTTAATATTTGAATAGATATTCTTCTTGAATTCGGATTTGAATCAGATATTCCATCCAATAAAGAATCTTTGTATTTCCAATCGTCCAAAGAAATTTCTGATTTTAAAGGAATTCGCTCGTACATCATTAAAAGGGTCTTCTCTGCGTGATCCCTAAGCAAGGGATCAGAACTTTTTATGAAATTAAACAAAGGTATAGCATCAAATGTTTGACCGTACTCTATAATCTTAGAATATTTAAGATTCTTAGTAAAATTATTATTTTTTGACAAGAAATAATAAGTTGTAAATGTAAGCATAAAAATTTCTTCTATTATAGCTGCCCAAGCAAACATAATAGAATTAGGAATAAGTTCAGCTGAAAGTATCCAAAAATTAAAAGTTTCCGTTAATTTATCTATGTTAACTATTAAAAAATTTACTAGCACATTAATTCCAATAGCTGCCATTAAATAAGCAGCGAAATAAATGTCGATACCACGATATTTAATCTTACGACCCCAGAATCGCGTAAAATAGCCAATAATGCCAAATAAAAGAGTTACAAAAACAAAATAAGAAGTCATCGTAGAAATTGCAAGTGATCCTGAAAAAAAGAAAAGTATCGTCTGAAATAACGAAATCCATGCCCATATAAACACGAATAGCATTAAACCTAACATTATATATGATTTGGGATTTGAAATAAATTGTTTCATGCCTCTTTTGCTATCTTCGAAATTTAAAAATATAGACCTTTTGAGTTCAGGGATGTGATAGTATTCGTTGGTAATCCCTGCGATGTAACCCTTAGATCCATAAAAAGTAAGAATCATTAAAGGGTAAATTAGTAACCAGGAAATCCATATCATTAAAAATGGCAAACCCGTTAAAGTCAACAACAGAGGTGGTATGATAAACAAAAAATATAATAAAACTGCCATTAACACAGAGATTATCTTACTTTTAGAAAAATTGATAATCTTATTACTTATAAATTTATGAAATGGAGTGAGTCCTTCATCTGATTCTGAACTTAACGCAATGAAGAGGAAATCAATCAACGGATAGAACGATATATATCCAACACAGAAAGTAAGAGGAATTAATAACGCAAAAGGGCTGATATTGGGGGGTGTTAAACTACTATTTTGCCAAAATTCGGGAGTTTTTACGGCAAAAATGAATGCCATCGCAATAACGATTATCACGCCTGCGCCGAAGATAAGCCCATATATTAAACATTGAAGGCGATCTCTAAGGTTAAATTCTCCTTTTTTAACCAAAGCTACTTGTTTATAGATTATGAAGAATCCTACTGCGAATAAAAATAAAAAAATTATAAAAAGAATAAGTTCAATAAGCAAATTATTCACGATATTTTTTGGAATATTAATAATTTAATACATTTATATTTCTGTAGCTTAAGATAAATTTAGTACAATAAAGAATTGAAGACTATTAAATTTTAAATAAAGCGTGTTTTAAATTGGAAAAAATTGGAGTAAAACTAGAGGATTCTTTAAATCGGGTAAATTTTATTTTCAAAAACGAAGAAATCGCTACCGAATGTACAAAAGATTATAATCGTTTTTCCATACTAGGAAGCGATTTTGGTCCTTTTGAGAAAGGTGAAAAATACAACCTACCCTTTTTTGTAGCTCTCTCTCTCATAGAAAATAACATTCTTAAGATTGCAATAAATGAAAAATGCGATAATGTTGATGTTCAAAGATATGCTATAAGCGAACGAGATAATCAGATGCTTTTACAAAGAGAGAATTTATATTTCTTAAATAAAATTAAGGCGTTTAAGTTCTTCATCGAAAAAGATGTAGAAGAAAAGAATAAACCAAAAATAAATTTGGATAGGTTTGCATCATATTCAACAAATATTGTGGATAGCCGTCTTTTAAAATTGTTAAAATTAGCTAGATCTAATTTATCTTTAGAAGATGAGAGGAGATTAACATC
>JAUWZR010000239.1 GCA_030615235.1 Promethearchaeota archaeon | reverse complement strand
ATTTGGAACGATTCCAATTTTACTTTCCACTTCTTCTTTCCAAGTTAATATGTTATCCAGAGTGTTTTTCCTAGTTAAATCAAAAGCATACACAATACCTTTTGCACCTTTATAAAACGCGTATCTAACCCATTTAAATCGAGGTTGTCCAGCTAAATCCCAGACTTGCAAGGTAAACAAATGTTCTATTTCGGGGAATTTAACATATTTTACAAAAAAATTAGACCCAATTGTTCTTTGGGCGCCTGGTACGAATCTTCTTTTCAAGTATTGGTTAAGAATAGTGGTTTTTCCTACTTCGGAATCGCCGACAATACAAATTTTAAAAAAGTATTTGTTTAATCCTGCCATTTTTGACATTCCTAACCGGTGTTTCTATATTAAATAGTGATTTGGACTTATATTTTTATATTATATATAAGTATTAGGTATTAATCGATGAAATTTGTAGAGTTAAATTTAATACTTCGAAATATTAATAATATGAAATCAATTATATTTTAAGTGTAATCAGTTAACGAAAAAAAAATGAGTGTTATTTGATATGAGTAAAAACTTAAAGGATTTAATAGACAACGCTGAAGAAGAAGAAAAAACACATGCTCAATTAGAAAAAACAGTTGAAAATTTAGAGCTGAAGGTAGCAAAATTAGAAACGAAGCTAAAAGAAAAAAAAGAATCGTCCAAACCAGAATATCTAAAACCTAAAAAGGAAAAGCCTGAATCCGAAAATATAAATATTTTAAAGGAATTAATTAATTCACAAAAACAGGAGCTAGCTCAAAAGCAACAGGAGAATGAGGTTCTTCAGCAAAATATTGAAAATTATAATCAAGAATTAAAAAACATTAAAGATAGTCGTAATGAATCTGTAAAAGATCAAATAATATTGAAAACTCAAAATTCTCTTAATAATTTGATCGAAGATTACGGGAGATTGGAAAACACGAATAAATCCCTTAAAGACGAAATTTCCAAGATAGAAAACGAAAATAAGCGACTTTTAGAAAATACCAAGAAAATTCAAACTGAAAGTTCCAATGTAGAGCAAATAGAGAGAGATTTAAAGATTTTAAATAAAAAATTAAATGATTTGGAGATAGAAAAGAAATTACTTGAAGATATAAATTCTACTTTTCGAAATAAAGAAATTTCAGTCGAAGAATTACAAAAAACAATAGAGGTTTTGAAAGGCAATAATCTCGAATTAACAAAAGAAAATCAAAAGATGTCTAAGATAATAGATACCGTTAAAGGTGAAAACTCTCGTTTAGCAAAATTTGAGGAGAAAGTTTTCTATTTAGAGAATAAAATTATCGATTTAAAAAAAGAAAATGAAAGGTTAAAGCAAAAACATGCTATACTTCTTGCAAAAACGATTAATGTTATCGAAAAAGAAAAAAGGGAGCATCTAGCACTAGTAGATGAATTAGAAACTAGTGAAAAGGATTTAAAAAAGAAAGAAGATAAGATCGTTGAGAAATCAATAGAAGTTGTACAAAGTGAAGAGCTTCAATCAAAAACTGGTAGAGAATATATTACAACTGAAAATATTGATCTGATGCCAAAGTCAGTGGAACTTAAAGATTCAAGATTGGAAGAAGGCGTTTCAGCTAAAACTAATGAACAAACTAGTTATCGTAAAAAAATCTGTCCGAATTGTGGAAATACAAATAAAGCACGAATACGCGAGATTGATGATAAAACGCGAGTAATTTTTCCAGGCTTTTATGCTAAAAAATATAAGTGTGGACAGTGTGCTACAGAGTGGCATAAAGACTAGCTTTATCGTATTTATTTAATTATTTCTCCTATTTTCTTGGTAAACTTTTTCAAATAGCTTATTGACATCGCTATAAATATGAGATCTTTCTATTCTGTGTAGTTTAATGGCTTCTGGGGCACAGGCTACTGTACACACTCCACAACCATAACACTTTTTAGGATTTACTTTGGCTTTCTCTTTCTTTATAGTAATAGCTTTAAAGGGACATCTTTTAGCACACAAAGCACAGCCCGTGCATAAATGGCGATTGATTTTTGCGATGTAGTTTGATTTAGCTGTACAATTTTCATTTTTATCCTCAAATCGCGTCATTCCTCTTAAAAAAGCGCAACAACATGCACAACAGCAGCATATAACTTGGTGATTTGGACTTGTAGTGTTTGCAACTGTAAAAACTAAACCTTTTCTTGATAATTCATTCACAAGATCATGAGCTTCTACGCGAGAAATTTCTCGTCCTTCTCCTCTTCGTAAAAAATATTTCCCAAACAAACCAACTTGAAAACATGATTCTGAAATTGGAAATTTATCCTTACACTCACTTACTCCTAAAGTCTCTGTTCTCTTACGACAAGGACAATCGGTTACTACAATTGGACCTTTACACATATCTAGTATTCCATGTATCTCTTCAGCATTGGATATCACAGATTTATGATCAATTGACGTATTAATGGGAACTATTCTAGTAATAGGAGTACCAGCGTCGGAAGATTCGTATCGTTTGTAAAACTTCTCTTCAACGAAAAATTGATGATATAGCTCAGCTCCTTTCTTTCCAAGCCTTTCGAATGTTTTTGAGTTTTTGAATCCCATATTCAAAAGATATGCCATCGCTAAGAAGTAGGAATAACCACCGATATCTTGAATGATACCCGAATTGGTCATTTCTTCTAGAATTTCTTTAATCTCTTCCTTGCTTTTTCCAATTTTCTTTGCAATTCGATTAATGGATTGGGGCTTGACAGTTAAGTATTGAGCAACTTCTACCTCTTTAGGGGTAAATAATAATTTAATATACGCCCTAAATGCTTCTGATACATTTCCATCAACAATAGGGATATCGTTAGGGTATTCACGCATATTTTGCAAAATTTTTTCATAAGGATCTGTAATTTCTTCTACTGTCATATCAGATTATGCTTCAGAACTGTAAATACAATTTTAAAGTATTAATTACCTTGATTTTTATAAAAATTTCTGATTTTAATATCTTTGTATGAGGGAATATAAGCTACAAAAGTACTATAATACTTGAACCATTAAAGCAGATTTGATGCATTTCAGCAATAATTCGAGAGAAGAAACTAGTAGAAAATTTTCACACACAAATTCTAATCATTTTTATGATGAAACCTTATTAGTGTAATCATTTTTAACATTTTTGAGAAATCTGTGGTTTCAGGATCATCAACTTTTGGGATCCAACCGAAAAGCATTTTTGCTGATTTTCCATGGTTCACTACGTACCATTTCATAATTTCAAGCTTTTGGTCTTCATTTGTTACAAATTCTACTTGCGGTTGGAAACGATGGAACCCATGTCTTACCAATAGAGAATCAGGATTAGCCCGGATATTCTTCACCCAGCCAGCATCTTCACCTATACTTGAAAAAATTGTAATTATCCCGTCTATCCGATGGTATTCTAACGGTGTTCTTCTATTCTTCCCGGTTTTTCTTCCTTTTGTTGTTAAAATGAGAAAGATTCTTCCAAAACCTAAAACAGGTAAAATTCTTAATCGATATAATGGCAGAACAATATATTTATTTAAGATTTTAAACTTTTTAAGCGTCTTATTCTTAATCATTACATCCTTATGATTTAGATTATAAAGGGGAGACCCAGGTCGAGGTAGAAGGTCTTCATTCGCATCTATATTATTCGAGCTCGTCAATTTGATTCATCTTTGCAAAAATTAAGAATTTGTATTTCAAACTATTGCTTATTAAATTTTTAATAGCAATAATCAATAAAAT
>JAUWZR010000272.1 GCA_030615235.1 Promethearchaeota archaeon | reverse complement strand
CCCCTTTCTTTACTCTGTGGATGTGCATCAATTCCTGCAGTTGAAATGATTTCGCTTAGCACAGAAGCGACGGCGGTCTTACCGCTATCGATGTGCCCATATAAACCCAAATGAATAGGCACTTTCTTCTCAATTTCTATCATTTATGTGATTTAATAGTGATTTAAAGTTAATATTTTTTAATATAAAAAATACTAAAAGACAAATCCGTAATTTTAAAGCTGGTATCGATTTTAATTATTGGACTCCAATAAAATTTAATTACAAAAGTAATATCTTTTTATTATATCTTGTTTTAATACATACCGAAAAGTGAGAAGTTTTATGGCTAAATATTGCGTCTATTGTGGATCCCCTTTAAAAAACGAAGACCGCTTCTGTATTATCTGTGGGAAGCCAGTGTTAGCAGGAGTTAAAAAATCAGAAAAAACAGAAGTTGAAAGAGTTAAAGAATTCATTAGGGATAAGAAAACACCTAAGGAAGAAATCGCAGAACAAAGTTTTGCAGAAGATGATGATGAAAAAGTATCTGAAAAACCAGATAAAAAAACGAAAAAGAAAAAGAAAAAAAAAGATGAGGAGTATCAGGTTGAGAAACCTCTCCCATTTGAAGTAAAAGAACAGATGGTTTTAAACATTGAATACAACGATATTAAATTAAATAAAGAAATCTTAGTTGATAAACTAAAAGAAATTCAAAAAGAAATAAAAGATCCCCGATACGACATAGATGAGGAATATAATAAATCGATTAACATAAAAGTTACTGCAATTAAGACTTTAATATCAGAGCTAAAACAGAAAGAGAGCGATTTAGAGGTAAAGATGGATAAACCCTTCATAGTTCAGAGAATTCAAGACGATATAGATAAGAAAATTTATCAATTAAAGAATATCTCAAAGGAATTTAAACTCCATAAAGTGGATAAGGATTCGTTTGAAAAATTACGAGAAAAGTATAAAGAAGAAAAAGCGAATCTTGAATCTGAGAGAAGAGATTTAGTTGTAGGTATGAAGCTTTGGATTAAAGAACTAAAAATGGAAAAGGTTGAAATTCAAGCGGAAAAAAATCTTAACAAAGGAAGATTTTCAGCAAAAGAAATATCCGAAGAACCCTACGAAGCAAAAAACAAGGAATTTGAGATAAAACTTAAAAAGATCGAAATAAAGATCAAGACATTAGAAGATCTTACGAAGTAATGTAAACCTAAATTTTTAATTTGTTTCGAATATTATTACAACTGATTACTATGAGAAAAAAACTAATAAGTTTTATAATTTTTGTAATTACCTTATCATTATTAACAATAGGGCTTATAAATAGTGAGTATCTTATTATTAATTCCCTTTATAATCAGATGAATATTATTCCTTGATTAGAATTATAAAAAAAGTTAATCCCAGCGTTTTCCCTTAGCTGACGCAACAGAATTCTCTAAAAATCCCTTCTTTTGATACTTCTTTTCTTGGGTTTTTCTATACTTATTAGCATCTCTATAATGTAATTTACAAAGATAAATTTTGTGTTGCTTGTTCTCAAAGTATTTTAATTGCGCTTTCTCTACATACGACTTCCATTTATTTTCCGAGAGTGATCTTATCGCAATTTCTTTACAATCTTTGACAGAACAGTTTTTAGCTTTGCTTGCGGTAGCGCTTAGGTCACGTTTTTCTCTAAGTTCTTTTGGCAGCTTCACTTTTAACCACTTACTAAAAATTTTATTAGGAACGAATATTATAATGATAAAATATTTACCATCTTAAATTTTTTCCTAAAACAAATGGATTCTTTAATTTTCAACGAAGCTCTCATCAAGAGAAAACTTTTTGATTGCGATTCACCTTCACGTATTTCACTTAAAGACGATTTTTTTACAAGATCTGCAGTGCTTTTTTCAATAATTCCTTACGAAAATAAATCTTACGACTTAATTCTCATTCATCGTTCGAACTTAGGAACAAGGCATAGAGGTGAAATGTCATTTCCTGGAGGGAAATTTGAGGGAGATAAGGATAAATCATTAAGAGATACCGTATTACGGGAAACTGAAGAGGAAATTGGAGTATATAGGGAAAGCATAAAAATTATCGGATGTCTTGACGATTTTCCAACCATGACCAAGTATATTATTACTCCTTTTGTGGCGGTTATTGATAAAAATCAACAGCTAATAAGAGAAGAAAGAGAAGTCCAAAGAATATTGAAAATTCCCATAGACTTTTTCACTAACAAAACTCAATTTCGAGAACAAGCTATCAATGTCGATGGTAATAAGTTTCCAGTTTTTTATTTTAATTACTTTGATAAAGACAACGGTCAAAAATATACTGTATGGGGAGCAACTGCCTATATGATCGTGACTTTTATCGAAACCATATACAATTTTACTCTATCGAGCTTAGGACTTAAGCGATTTAAGCTGGAAAAGATCAAAGATTTGAAAGAGTACATAAAGTACAGGGACAAGATTACTAAAAAGTTTTAATTGATTAACCATATATGTGAAGAGTGTTTAACAATGGAATTTATTTTTAACGAAAAACTGATCAGAACGAAATTGAAAGATTTTGAATCTTCTGATCGCCTTGCTATGTCGCACGAGTATTTTATTAACTCCGCTGTCATATTTCTAATTATTCCCTATAACGATAAACCATACGATTTAGTTTTAATTCGAAGAACTAAAAGCACCTCTGATAAACATTCAGGTGAGATGTCGTTTCCTGGAGGAAAATTCGATCCAACATTAGACATCTCTTATCTAGATACAGCCTTACGAGAATTAGACGAAGAACTTGGAATCCCCCGAAATAAAGTTAGTATCTTAGGTTGTATTGACGACCACCTTACACCTAAAGGTTTTATTATAACTGCGTTTGTTGCCTTTATTAGCCAG
>JAUWZR010000222.1 GCA_030615235.1 Promethearchaeota archaeon | reverse complement strand
AAATATTATAGAAATATAGAAAAGGAATTCATTTTAATTATATTTAAATCTGAATTTTAAAAATCTAAAAATGGAGAAAACCTTATGAGCTTAAAAGAATTCACAAAAGAAATTTTCACTCGATATGGTTTCACTGAAGAGCAAATTAATGTGTACATCGTATATCTAAGAGTTCCAAGAGCAACTTCGTCTGAAGTATATTTGTCCTTAACAGAAGACCACCCGGAATTAACATATGAAGCTGTTCTGGAGATTACTAATTGGTTAGTAGAAAAAGCCTTTCTTAAAAAAGTAACAGGAATAGTCGATAGATACATTCCATTAGAGCCATTCTTTGAACTTTACATAGGAGAGTCAAAAATATTCAGAGACGAGATTGGGAAGATTAAAGATTCTATATTAGCTGATCAATCAAATCGATTTGAGAAATTAGAAGCGATTCAAGATAAAAGCATCAACGAAGTGACAACTGCTGTCGAAGATCAAGTAAGCCTATTTTTTGGAGACTCGGATACTAAGAATAACGACAAAAGAGAAAGGATAAATAGCTCGAGAAATCGTTTTACTGACACTTCAAAGACTTTAGAAGAAAATTTGCATTCTATTATGGATACTCTAAACTCTAATAACAAAAATATCTGCGATACTAGAGTAAATGAAAATGAATCTACCGTTAATAAATCAAAAGATAACTTAACTAGTTTGATTGCAGAACTTTTATCTGATTTTTCCAAAAGAATTGAGGATTTAGAAAAAGAATTAAAAAGTAACTTAGATGATCATGTTGATAGACATCAGACTATTGCAAACGATCTTAAACCAAGAATGGAACAAATACTCGAAAAGTATTTAGAACGGATGGATAAAATTGTTGTTGATCTTAAAGAAAGGATTTCAAACTTGTTAAAAGAGCATTTGAATCATCTTAAAAATACAACAGATACGCTTCAAACTAATTTAAAAGCTACAGTCGATGAAAGACACAGGGTATTAACAGATCAAACCAACGATTTTCAAAGTATGACTCTAACACTTATTGATAACCTACTAGAGCATGCTAATAGGTTTACAGATTTTACAGCAGAAATGGGCAAGAAGGGGTTTTTCTGGATGGGAAAGAAGAAAAAGTACAAAGCGCGACACGAAACTACAATTCAGAACATTTTAATACATACTGAACCAATGAAAGCTGATTTTACAAAAACAAGTGAAGATTACGTTAAAAATACAAGAGAAACTACAGATTTGCTGAAAACAGAAGTAACTGACATAGTGACAAAGGAGAACGATAATGTCGTAACAGAAACCACAGAACTTGACCATAAAGCTCAAGAAACAATAAATGTGCAATTAGAAACGCTTGCAACCGACATGTCAGGTGAAATCGATAGTACTCTACAAAGTGGAGTAAAAGATTGCTCTGATACCACAACTAAACTGAAAGACTCGGTAGGGAATTCGTTAAAAACTCATAACCACCAGTACGACGAAGCTATTAATAGACACAAAGAAGATTCCTTAAGACATTATAATGAGTATGATACTGATGTCAAAAGAATTAAAGAAGACTGGATTAGAGATCTTGACGATAAATTTATCGGTGGGAAAAGAGATATATCCGATAAAATAACTGAAGAGATAAATCTATGGGGTGATGAATCAGCAGACTTGGATCGAAATTTGGGTGAAATGTTAATAGATCATAAAGCAAAATACGAAGAAAATGCAAAAACACTACAAAGTAGCTTAACCGCTACAACAAAAGATACAACCCAAAACATTAAAGATGCGATAGCGGATTTTACGCTTCAATTTATGAATTCAATTGACGATGCTGCAGAAATTGCAGAAAAAAATGAAAACACATTAGGTGATATTCATAATGCTTCAAGTTCCATTCCTGAAATCGAAGATATTACTACTTGGCAGGTAGTAGGACGAGATGCGTTAGTAGCTGCAATTAAAGACGCTATATACAGAGTTAAATCTTCAATAATTATCGTAATGCCTTATGTTATTCCTGAAATTTTACAAGTAATTAGCGAATTTGCTTACCAGAAAAAAGCTGTTCGCTTCATGTTGACCTCCAGATTCGATATGAACACTTACGGCGATATTATACGCAAGATGATGGGATTGGGCAACATCCAGTTCAGACAACTCAGTGGCGCTATGGAATTCTTCGCACTCACTCGAGACGCAGAAGAAGTAATAATAGGACCTGCAACTGAGAAGGAAGGTGAAATGATAAGCGTTATTTCCAATCAGACTGCGTTTTCGATCCTATATAGTCAGTTTATAGGACCTATCTTCCAGGCTAACAGCCGCCCAATTAAGTAAGAGGAGCTTAACCAGAATCGCAAATTGGAGAAGTTAATAAAAGATTTATTTTTTATCTTTCTTTTTTAACATTTTGATTAGATTCTGAACATCTTGTTGATAAATCCTAATCTTGAAAAGATATTTAACAGATCATCAAGTCAAAATTAAAGAAATAGTGTCTTGAAATAAGCTTATCTAATTAAGGTAAGTTATAGTAGGGATGGTAGGTTAAGTAGAGCTTTCTTATCTTAAATCGTTAATTTAATCGTATACCCATCTCCTTGTAAACGACTCTTTTTCAAAAAGTTCGAAAAACTCTTTTTCAGATAAATAAGTTGCTTTTTTAATTTTATAGCCATCTCCCGTGTCTTCAAGTTCTTTCCGGGCGATATCTCCTAAATAAATGTGATCGTCAAAGTCAATAATTTTTTGATTCAGCACTTCTCTTACTATCGATTCTCCATCAGATTGAGTCAATAACGCCGGCGTTTTATCTGAGTCATTTCCATAGATAAAATAATTGGTCTCAATTGATCCATTTATTATTACATGATGTCCAATAAAAATAACGCACTCGTTTTTTTCACAAAAGAGTTTGATCTTTTCAGCAGTTTCTTTTGAATATACGAAAAAAATCCAAGACCTTCTCCCCATTTTGACTGAATACCTAATTAACTGTTGTTTTTTTTTTAATCCAAATTTTTAATGAATTGTTCGACGAGGCCCGGCTAAAAAACGCATGAGTTCAAGGTTCTGCTCGAGGACCATAAAAATGAAATCGTCCACCTGCTCTTTCGACTCACCAAAAATCTTTAAAAAAAAACCATCGTTTTTCTTCTCAACTTCGGCTCTAAAACCGTAATAATTAGCTCTGTTCTCTGAAAAGATTGCCTTCTCTTCATTTTCAATTCCTTTGATAAAAAATTCTCCGCAATAATTCCCTTTTGCTATCCTTCGAAGGCCTTGTGGTTGTATATTAAAAACTTCTCCGTTAGGCACTTGGCATTTGGCGAAAATTGAGCCGCCTGAAGGTTTTTCGAGTAATTTAACTTCGCGTCCTTGAAATTGGCCACGCAGGCAAAACAACATATCGTCAACCTTAGCATAGTTTATAATGTCCAAGCCGTTCTCTCGAGAAATGCTTCTGATAGTTTCCAATCGCGTTTCGTCCTCTTTTATCCAGACGCATGCCCTACTTATCAGACGGGGGATCTCAGAGAACTCATTATTAATTATGAGCTTCGCTTTTAATTTAATAAAATTACAAACGGGATGCGGTTTACCTAAATCTATGAGCCTATACGGACAACCCTCAAAATCTTCCTGTTTACAATAAAAAACTGGCATAAAACTATTAAAAAACATTATTGATGTAATCAAGTAAAACCTAACTTATTTCTTGACGGAATTTAGACGAAGACCAAGCGTTTGGTGGGGATTACTTTCAATTTTTTACATAGAGGAAGCCTTTTTCAAATCAGTTAACGTTTTTTGTAACGCCTTTATTTCCGTGTTTACATCTTTAATTCTTTTCTTTTTTTCGCTATCTAGTTCCTTCAATTTTAGGTTTAAAGTTTTCTCTTTTTCATTAATTAATTTTACCGATTCTTTTTTTATTCCTTTTAGAGAAGCATTTAATTCCTTCTTTTTTAAACTCCATTCACCAGCTTTTTCTACTGCTTCATTTGACTTTTCTTGTTCGGCATTTAGTTTAGACTTAATCT
This sequence comes from Promethearchaeota archaeon, assembly GCA_030615235.1. Lineage (GTDB taxonomy): Archaea > Asgardarchaeota > Lokiarchaeia > Sigyniarchaeales > SOKP01 > SOKP01. The sequence continues at coordinate 109 of JAUWZR010000222.1, read as the reverse complement.
CGTTGAGTTTAGGGTCGAACTCCAGCTCAACTTCGCTTTTAATAGAAGAGCTCCTCTCTTTAAATTCTTCTTCAATTTTACTTATTTCTTCCTTTTTTGAATTAATTTG
>JAUWZR010000118.1 GCA_030615235.1 Promethearchaeota archaeon | reverse complement strand
GTCAACGACTCGTTTAAAGATCAAATATCTAGAAACGTATTTAATTTAGGTGCTGCAATTGGTCAAATTCAAATACATTCTATAAAGGAGATAATGAGTGAGGAAAGTAAAAAGACTTAGGTATTAGTTCAATCGTTAATTCGAGACTTGAAAATTGAAAATACTTTCTTTCAAATTGTAGAGAAATGGTTAGCAGATTTTGACATGATTGATTTTTTCATCCCAATGAAAGAAGGGGAAGTTCTAGAGCTGAAGTCCAAGATTGAACGCGTGTTAATTAAGATGGTTGTAGAGAATTCTTCACATTTTAAAGTTAAAATTCGAGATTCAAAATAAGCAAGACTTAATTTTTTTTTTATTTTTTTTTTATTATTTCTTAATAATTAATAATATTAACAAATGCGTAGTATCAAAGAATCCCTTGGTAAGTGGCTTTTAAAAAGTTTTGAATTAAACTTAACCTAACCATAATGTATTTTTTAAATCGATGCTTAGTTATTATATATCAAAAAAAAAAGATTTTTGATTTGATATGGCTAATAAAGTTAGTAATGAACAGAAGCTTAATGGAAAAGAAAGCGAGATTTTATTTCAATCTATGGATGTGATACTGGGAAATCTTCGAGACAATATGCAACATTTAAGCAAACCTAAACATTTTTCACATACTAAGAAATTCATCGATATGGTCTACAATGGGTTAGTAAAGAAGAGAAAGTTCTTCTTATTAGCAAGTGGGCGCTCTGCTTTTATTTTACAATGCTTTGCTACAAGATTAGTTCACCTTGGAGCAGATGTTTATATGGTCACTAACTTAGGGTCAATACCTGCACTTACAAACGAGGATATTTTAATAGTTCTTTCTGGATCAGGAACAACATCGATCGTAGTAAGCCTTCTCAAAAATTACGTGAATACCGCTAAACCTTTTGGTATAATTTCAATTACTTCCCATCCTGAGACTATTATAGGGAGAGTTGCTGATATTACTATAAAGCTAAAGGGTCGTACTAAAAGAGATAAGGTTGATCTTCACGATGACACGGCGATCCTTACCCCTGAAGGAACCATGTTCGAAATAGCTGCTTTTGTATATTTGGATGGCATAATAGCTGAGCTCGCTATCAAAATGGGTAAAACTAACCAAGATATGTTAAGAAAACACTCAGAGAATATTTAAACTACCTTTACTTAGCATTCTTTGTGCCCATTATAGTGTATTTACGAGAATAGTCTTAGGACTAAAAATCGATGAGTAGATATCTCCCATGGGCACGCTTTATCTTAAGTCTGATTGTTTTTTTTATTCAATGTTAAAAAAAGATCGCCAATAGCTCCAACTAACTCTGAATTACTTTTATTTTTAATTTAAATTAAATTGTTTTAAATATGAATATGAATATGTTATCATTATCAAAATTTTAAAAGGTTAAAAAAAAAAATGATGAAAAAAAAGACTTTGATAATATATGTTTTAATATTTCAATTTTTCTTCTGTGGTCTATTAGCAGTCGCATTAAAACCTACAATTGCTTCTTCTAGCACTTATAATTATTACGATCTTAAATTAAGTGCGGTGGATTTTTCTAACGCTACTGTGGTTTCTGATGGATTTAATAGTAGTTACTGGAACGATGATAGTAGTTACGATCCATCAATTGCTGTTGATAGTAGCGATAAAGTTCACGCAGTCTGGGAAGATACTACTAATGGTGTATGGGGTACAGATTACGAAATCATGTACGCTCAATACACTACCGCAACAGGATGGTCTAATGTTACCGTAATCTCAGATGGTTATGATGGCAGTTACTGGAACGATGGTAGTAGTTATCACCCCGTAATCGCTACTGATAGTAGCGATAAAGTTCACGTAGCATGGTACGATTATACTGTCGGCGCTTGGGGGACAGATGCCGAAATCATGTACGCTACATATACAACCGCAACAGGATGGTCTAATGCCACCGTAGTTTCTGATGGATTAAATGATATATACTGGAACGATGGAAATAGTGTATATCCCACAATCGCTATTGATAATAGCAACGCTGTTCACGTAGCATGGCACGATTATACTGACGGCGCATGGGGTACAGATACCGAAATAATGTATGCTTATTTTACATCTGATTTAGGATGGTCATTACCTAGAATAATCTCTGACGGATTTAATAGTACTTACTGGAACGATGGAAGTAGTAACGATCCAGCAATCGCTATTGATAGTGGCGATGAAGTTCATGTAGTCTGGGAAGATACTACTGACGGTGTGTGGGGTTCAGATTATGAAATAATGTATGCTACATATAACCTCGCAACAGGATGGTCTAATGCCACCGTAATTTCAGACGGTTATAATGGTACTTACTGGAACGATGATACTAGTTACAACCCAGTAATCGCTGTTGACAGTAACAACGCTGTTCACGTAGCATGGTACGATTATACTGACGGTGTATGGGGTACAGATTACGAAATCATGTATGCTAATTTCACAAATATAAACGGTTGGTCAAATATTACTATACTTTCAGACGGTTATAATGGTGTTTACTGGAACGATGGTATAAGCCGTGATCCCGCGATCGCTATTAGTACAAATCAAGTTCACGTAGTCTGGGAAGATGGCACTAATGGCGTATGGGGTACAGATTATGAAATAATGTATATCAACTTTGAGATACCTGTTCCTCCTGTTGTTAGTGGCCCTGGAGGTATTCCTTTCGGGAATTTTTACCTTTTGTTTATAGCAGTTAGCATAATAGGGCTTGTAGCATATAAGAAGCGAAAATTATAATTAACACTTATTTTTTTTTTCTATTCTGTTTTTAGTAAAAAGCCTTTACTTAATTGAATCTTCTTATTGTACAATTAGCAATAATATTAAAACAAAGAGTATTTATTAAGAACTCATAAAATTAGAGCTCCCATAGCCCCACAATATTCTGAATTTTTTAAAAAAATAGCTTTTTTCCTTTTGATTTTACAGAGTAATGATAAAATCTGTTTTATTAGTTTATTCTCTAATAGAAATCCTCCACAAAAAACGATATTTTTTATGTTATAATTTTCAGCCATAAGAGTAGCAATTGTTCCTAAGTTTTCTCCAATCACTCCTATTATTGAACTGATAATATCTTCCTTTTTTATTGAATTAATGTCATTTCTGTTGCTAATTTTACCGAACGAAGCAGCTGTGAATTCTCTAAATATTTTATCAATTCTTTCGTCTTTAATGTCATAGATATCTCCTACTTTTAAATCAACTCTGAATCTATCCCCCTTTTTAGCGAGGTTTATTGCCTTTTCATAACCCATTGATGACCCAATAAAGAGAGAATTAATTAAACCCATAAAAAAACCTCCTCCCATAGCAGATCCACCCAAATGTTCAATCTTGTCTCGTTTTAGGACTAGTGACGTTCCTGTTCCTATCGTGACAATGAGAGACGGAGGTAATGCTTTCTTCTTGTAATGTTCATAAAGAAATTCTAACCCTCTTATATTTGCTTCAAATTCGTTGATTAAGTTAGTATTAATACTGTTTGAATACTTTTTATAAAGCTTATAAGCTTTTCCGCCTGTAAAATTAATCTTATTAAATTTACTTTTATTTTCATCAAGAAATTCCTCTATTTCTTTAAAATTTGTCTCTCCTATTTTAAGTATAATTTCGTTATCTTTTAGATAAGAAATCTTCGTGAGACTTTGACCAATATCAACTCCAATTGTATCAGAGGGGATTTTAAAGTGAGTTTGTTCTAAGAGTATTTTTTTTATGCTTTGCTCCATATTCTGAAACAACTCCTAATAATTTAATAAAGATTTATTTAATTATTTAATTTTAATATTTAGTAATGATTGAGAACTCTAAAGTTAATAGCACTGATGTTGCTATAATCAAAAACGATAGTCCAACTAAGGCTATAAGCAATGGAATTGAATTACTTGGTGGAATTTCAAGGTTTATTGGAAAAGAAGATAGTGTTTTTATCAAAATTAATTTAAGGGCACCAAGCGGCTTTCCTGTTAATGTTAGTATGGATTCCCTCAGAAATTTAATTATTTTGTGCAAGAAGGCAGGAGCAAAAGAAATTTATGTTGGAGGCTTTCCAGAAAATGGTGTAAAAACCAGCACGCTTAGTAGTATTTTGGGGCTCAAATCCTACTTGGAAAACCTTGGAGCAGAATTAATATCCTTGGATGATCAGGTAACTTCCTCCTTTAGTATTGTCGATGTAAACGGAAAAAATATCGAATATCCAACAAGAGTGCTTGAATCTGATAAATTAATTATACTTAATCAAGTAAGTGTTGACCCCTTATTCAAATGTACGCTTTCAATACTGAATTATTATTCTTTAGTGTCTTCCAAATCTCAGAAAATTGAAAAGATAATTAGAAGTGGGAAAGATTATTTGCTATTAGATCAATATAAGCAAGATTTAATATCTAACATTCTCGATGTTTTCAGTATTAAAAAACCCTGTTTAGTTATAAACGATATGTTTTATTTCTTAGAAGGTGCTGGTCCCTTTATTTTCAAGGACTCAAGCATAATCCGTACAGGTTTAGTAGTTAGTGGATCTGATGCGGTAGCAGTGGACTTAATCACTTTAAAGTTATTAAAAATTGATTTATTAAGTAGCGAAATCCTCTTAGAAGCGAGAAATAGAAAATTAGGAATAACAAATGTTTCTGAAATTAATTTAAAGGGTGAAAGCCTTGATGCTAACAAGTTAATAGTTAATTTCTCAGTTTATAAGTTAAATGAAATTACGATTAATAACACTTATCTACAAGAGGGAAGAATTTGTTCTGGATGCTTCAAAGAGGCGTATTACCTATTGAATTTCATGAAAACTCATATGACAAAAGATTTGAAGTATATAAGAAAACAATCAATTTTGATTGGTGAAAATCCTCCTGAACCCGATACAGTAGAAAATGTTATAGTTTTTGGAGACTGTGCGTTAAAAAGTACGAAGAATCGTGATTTTCGATATATTCAAGTACCAAAAAAAGATAGTACCATTAAAACCGTACGAGGTAAAATAAAGAAAGATAATTCTTCACAAAACAAACCCATAATGAAAGAGAAAGTAAACAAATCCATAATTGAAATTCCAGGATGTCCACCAGATATGTATATGAGCTTAAATACTCTCGTTAAATATTATGGAAAAACTAAAGCTCCAAATCTCTCCTTCTATAATGCTCTATTAAACCAATTTGTCTTTAAAGAGTCGGAAAAATCTATTAAAAAAAAAGGAGTCAACAGCGATGTTTAACGAAGATTTACGAAAAAATTGGCTTGATATTTTAAAGTTTAATTCAAAAGTAAGCATAATTGAAAACCCGAGAAAATTAGATGAGAAAGTCAGAATTCCTTTAACTCCCATTCAGATTGATGCTTTTTTGTTATATAATTTGTTTGCTGTTCTTTACCCGCGATTTATAAATCAGCAGCAAAATATTCTTGATATAATTGTGTCTGATTTCGATATTGACAATATTGTGTTTGGTGTGTATTTATATAAGACCAATAAACCCGGAGTTCATGAAACTGTAGAAATTTTACCAAACGACTTAGTTGGAATTAAGCAAGAGAATTTAAGCGATATTAAGGAAATATTCAATAAATTTCAATCAATGATCTTAAAAGATCACGGTGTTAAAATTAATAGTATTAGACTAATAAAAAAAAGGGGCTTAGATTTAATAAATAGTCATTATGGAAAGATTAGTAATTCTACCAATTCTGATATATTCCGAAGTTTTTTGGATTTAATGCAAATATCTCTTAATGGTAATTTATTAGCCATGTATCCTGAACCATACATTTTAAAATTTTTAAGAAATAATATAACTCTTCTTGAAGGCATCAAATTGTCATCAATTTTCGCTTTTATTGAAGATCTAATTCCTTCGTTTAATGTCTTGGTGACAATGGCATCTAATCAGTTATCATTTGGCGTAATTCTGAAGAAAGTCGAAAGCAAAACAATAAATTCTGATATTGAAGTTAAATTACTCCCGATAGAAAGGGAAGATTACGATTTAAATTCTTATAGATTACTTACAGATATTAAAAAAGCTCAACAAACCTTCATGGTGGATAATGTATTCAATATTAACCTCAACGGAATTTTAAAATTCCTTTCAGAATTATTTGAGAATGAAATACCGTTACATAAGGAGATTTTAAGATTACTCTTTCAAAAGTTTTTGTATGGAATTAGAAGATATGACTTACATTGGAGTATGTACCCCAAACCTAAAGTCTTTAATACTTTAATCAGATTTTTAATAAGACTTATAGGCATAGATTTGAATTTAAAAAAACTTTCACACTGGGCGATTCCTGATTATATTTTCGGGTTATTTGATACATTTGCGGGACTAAACGCAAGAATTTTACTAATTATAACTTCCAACAAAACCACACACGATATAACTAACCAAACACCAATTACTATACTACTTGAAATAGAAAATGGATCTCTGACAAAAGTGAAAAACATAATTGAAAAAGAAATTCTTTCTGGGATTGACCAAAAATCTTTGGATTCAATAAGGTTTGCCTATTCAGAGAGATTTGGATTTATAACTAATATTATAATCCTTGATAAAATCCTCATAAAAACGATTTTAAACACATTCATCTTTAAGTTCCATAAAATATCCTTGTTTTCCATCTTGAAAGTTCTGAAAATGTTGAAAAAACCTCAAATATTTCAAATTTATCCCGAAATTCCTCCATATTCTCATCTAAAGAGGAAAAATAGTTTCTTTTTTATGAAGGATTTACTCAAGATTGCGATTGATCGGCACAACTTTTAATTTTAATTTAATTTATGAATCCTTTGGCTTTCAGTAATTCTGCATTTAATATTGCTCCGCCTGCTGCGCCTCTGATTGTATTATGGCTTAACGCAATAAATTTATAATCTAAAATGGTGTCCTTCCTTAATCGACCAATAGTAACCGCCATACCTTTGTCGTTATCTCTGTCTTTTTTGGGTTGAGGTCGATCTAAATTATCCAAGTAAATAATTGGCTGCTTTGGAGCAAAGGGCAGATTAAGTTCTTGAGGGACCGATCGGAACTCTTTCCAAATTTTAATTATGTCTTCTTCGCTTGGAATTTGATTTTTAAATTTAATATTAACACTTGCAGTATGGCCATCCGTAACAGGTACCCTAATACAAGTTGCACTTATTTGAATCGAATCATCGTTAACGATCCCATTCCTACCAACATGTCCTAAAATTTTGAGTGGTTCTTTCTCAGATTTTTCTTCTTCTCCACCGATGTAAGGAACAACGTTATCCACAATATCTAATGAGGGAACTCCAGGATAGCCTGCTCCAGAAACAGCTTGAAGAGTCGTTACTATCAACTTATCGACTTTATATCCTTTTCTTTCCAAAGCAAAAATAGGAGCCATGTAGCTTTGAATAGAACAGTTTGGTTTAACGGTCACAAAACCACGCAACAAATTCCTATTTTTTTGCTGGATGGGAATTACATCAATATGATTGTAATTGATTTCAGGTATAATCATGGGCACATCAGGAGTCCATCTGTTCGCTGAGCTATTACTTATAACAGGAATGCCCTTTTTAGCGTATTTAAACTCGATTTCTTTCGTATCTTCCTTCTTAGGTAAATCCATTGCAGAAAACACAAAACTAACCTCAGTTTTAAGAGAATTAAAATCTTGGACGTCCCTGACTATTAAATTTCTAACTTCTGAGGGAATATCCAAAGGCATTTGCCACTTTCCTTTGACGGCTTCTCTATATGTCTTTCCTGCTGATCTGGGTGATGCTGCAACATCTACGATTTCAAACCATGGATGTCCAATCAATAGCCTAATATAATTTTGACCAACGATCCCGGTAGCTCCTAAAATACCAACTTTAATTTTTTCAGAA